>DATNEW010000039.1 GCA_035606695.1 Gemmatimonadaceae bacterium | reverse complement strand
GCGTTACTCCTGGATCGACATCGATCGCGCAGGGATCTACGGTCACTCAGGCGGCGGGTTCGCGACGGCCGACGCCATGTTCCGATATCCAGATTTCTTTAAAGTCGGAATCTCGGAATCGGGCAACCACGACAATCGCGCATATGAGGATGACTGGGGCGAGCGGTATCAGGGACTCGAGGTTCGCGATGGCAAGGGCGGCTCGAACTACGACGACCAGGCCAATCAGAATCTCGCGAAAAACCTCAAGGGCAAGCTGTTGCTCGCGCACGGCACGATGGACGACAACGTTCCACCGGACAACACGCTCCTGGTCGTCGATGCGCTGATCAAGGCGAACAAGGATTTCGATTTGCTCATGCTGCCGAATCAGCCGCACGGCTACGGGAACGAATCGAATTACATGACGCGCCGGCGCTGGGATTACTTCGTGAAGAATCTGTTGGGTGCGGAGCCGCCGAAGGAGTACGAGCTCGGTCCGAAAACCGCACCGCGCGCGACCCCATGAGTCAGTCCTTCTTCTTTTTCTCGTAAGGCGACATCATGTCGAGCCGCTTACCGCGGCGGCACAGCTCCACCAACGCCCCGAGACGCTTCTCCCGCGTTTCGGGGCGTTTGGCGCTCATCACCCAATGCGCCGCGATGCGCTTGTAGCCTGGTGGCTGGGCGTCGAAGAAGGTCCACGCATTCTTGTCGCGGCGAAACGTTGCTGCCGTGGTTGCGTCGAATGCGGCGGCTTTTCGCTCGAACGAATAGACCGCGGATTTCCGCTCGTCGCGCCGCGCAAACGCCGCGAGACCGGTCGGTTGCATGCGCCCCGTTTTCGTCAGCTCGGCCACGCGCTTGATGTTCACGGCGCTCCAGACGCTCGCCGGTTTCCGCGGCGTGAAGCGGATCGAGTAGCTGTCGTCGTCAATCCGCCGCCGCACACCGTCGATCCAGCCGAACGAAAGCGCCTCGTCGACGGACTGCGGCCATGTGATGCTCGGCTTCCCGCTGTCGACCTTGTGAAATCCAACGAGCAACTCGCTCGCCGTCTCGTAGTTCTTCTCCAGCCACGCGCGAAAATCTTCCGGGGTTTTGAAGAATCTCGGCTTCATGCGTGACCCCGTTCGGGGAGACGCAGCTCGTTCACGACCTGCTCGACGATTTCGGGAATCGGCCGTGCGCCGTCGACGCGCAGTGCGTCGCGCGGCTTCTCGAGCGTGGCGAGTTGGCTGTGCAACAACTCGGGCGGCGCGAAATGATGCTTCCGCTCAGCCAATCGCTGCGCGAGCACTTCGGGGGGCACGTCGAGAAAGACAAACCGCACCGCACGACCGGCGTTGGGCACGCGCAGTGTCTCGCGGTAATCGTGCTTCAACGCGGAGCACGCCAGGATGGCGTGGTCGTCCTCGCGCACGACCTGCTCGACGACGTCACGAAGCGCCGCCAGCCAAGGCCGTCTATCTTCGTCGGTGAGGCCGATTCCGTGCGACATCTTCTCGATGTTCGACGCGGGATGGTATGCATCACCTTCGACGAAACGCCAGCCCGTGGCGTCAGCGAGCGCCTGGCCCACCGCGGTCTTGCCGGCGCCTGACACGCCCATCACGACGACGACGTTCGGTGTTGTTTCTTTGTCATTCATCGGTGCGAATTCTGCACTGGAACGTCCTTCATGCCAACCATGCGCGCACTTACCGTTACGCCGAAAGTCCCGAATTCGGTTCAGCTCGAGGAATTCAACGTCCCATCCAGCGAACTGGGCGCGGTGCTCGTGCGCGCGGTGGCCCTTGGCATCTGCGGTACCGATCATGAGATCGTTCAAGGCGACTACGGCCAGGCGCCCCCGGGACACCAGCGCTTGATCATCGGCCACGAATCGCTCGGTCGCGTCGAAGATGCGCCGGCCGCCAGCGGGTTGTCGAAGGGCGATCTCGTCGTCGGCATCGTTCGGCATCCCGACCCCGTTCCGTGCGCGAACTGCGCGGTCGGGGAGTGGGATATGTGTCGCACTGATCAGTACACCGAACATGGCATCAAGGCGCTCGACGGCTACGGCTCGGAGTTCTATCGCCTTTCGCCGGAATACGTCGTCCGCCTCGACCCGCGGCTCGGAATACTCGGCGTGCTCGTCGAGCCAACGACCATCGTCGCCAAGGCGTGGGAGCACACCGAGCGCATTGGTGAGCGCGCGCGCTGGACGCCGAGACGTGTGCTCGTGACGGGGGCGGGCCCGGTGGGATTGCTCGCTGCGTTGCTCGGCGCGCAGCGCGGACTCGAGATCCACGTACTCGATCGCGCGACCGATGGCCCGAAGCCCGCGCTCGTGCATGATCTGGGTGGAACTTACCATGCGTCATTCGACGACGTTGGCCACGATTATGATATTGTGATGGAATGCACCGGAGCGGCCTCGGTGATCGTCGAAGCGGTGCAACGCACCGCCGCGGATGGCATCACATGCCTTGCCGGCGTCTCACACTCGGCGCAAGAGACGATCGACATCGGTGAGCTCAATCGCGAGATCGTGTTGGGGAATCGCGTGATCTTCGGTTCGGTCAACGCGAATCGTCGTCATTACCAGGCGGCGATCGACGCGCTGGCGAAAGCGGACGCCGCGTGGCTGCATCGTGTCGTCGCGCGACGGGTACCCCTCGATCGATGGCGGGAAGCGTTCGAGGTCCGCGATGACGACGTCAAGACCGTCGTCGTGTTCTCTCCCGACGTGAGCTGACGAATGCCCGGACTCATCGAAGACTACGCGATCATTGGCGACTGCGAGACCGCGGCGCTCGTATCGCGCATGGGCTCCATCGACTGGCTCTGTTGGCCGCGCTTCGACTCCTCGGCGTGCTTCGCGGCGCTCCTGGGAAGTGAGAAGAACGGGCATTGGTCGCTCGCGCCGGCAGATCCCACATCGCGCTGCACGCGGCGATATCGCGACAACTCACTGATTCTCGAAACGGACTACGAGACGGCGGATGGCGCCGTCACCGTGATCGATTTCATGCCGCTGCGCGACGGCGTGTCGAACGTGGTTCGCACCGTGATCGGCAAGCGGGGCCGGGTCCCGATGCGAACGGAGATCGTGCTGCGCTTCGACTATGGATCGGTGGTGCCGTGGGTGAGCCGGCTCGACGACGGCACGCTGCGCGCGATCGCCGGCCCCGACATGATCTGCATTCGCTCGGATGTGCAGCTGCGCGGGCAGGATCTGACGACCATCGGCGAGTTCACGATCGCCGAGGGTGACCGCGCGTCGATGGTGATGACCTGGGGTCCGTCGAATCAGCAGCCGCCGGCGCCGTCCGACCCGGATCGCGCATTAGAGGTTACTGAAGACTTCTGGCGTCGCTGGTCGAGCCTCTGTCACTACGACGGTGAATGGTCCGGCGCGGTGATGCGCTCGCTGGTCACCCTCAAGTCGCTGACGTATCATCCGACGGGCGGGATCGTCGCCGCGCCGACGACGTCTCTCCCCGAGCAGCTCGCGGGCTCGCGCAATTGGGACTATCGGTTCTGCTGGTTGCGCGATGCCACGCTCACGCTGCTCGCGCTGATGAATGCCGGCTATTACCACGAGGCCGGTGCGTGGCGCGAATGGTTGTTGCGCGCGTGCGCCGGAGCGCCGGATCAAGTGCAGATCATGTACGGCTTGAGCGGCGAGCGCATGCTTCGCGAGTGGGAGATCTCGTGGCTGCCCGGATATGAGAACGCGAAACCCGTCCGCTGCGGCAACGCGGCGCATGAGCAGATCCAGCACGACATCTTCGGCGAGGTGATGGACGCGCTGCATCAAGCCCGCGTCGGTGGAATGCCGGAGCTGCCGGATGCGTGGCAGCTCGAATGCGCGCTTCTGCAGCAGCTCGAGCAGACGTGGCGCAAGCCGGATCACAGCATCTGGGAAGTTCGCGGTACGCCGCAGCACTTCACCCACTCCAAGGTGATGGCCTGGGTCGCGTTCGATCGCGCGATAAAGAGCGCCGAACGATTCAACCTCAAGGGCCCGCTCGACCGGTGGCGCCGCATTCGCCAGGACATTCATGACGAAGTGTGCGAGAAGGCGTACGATCCGAATCTCAACGCGTTCACACAGTCGTACGACTCGAAGCTCGCGGACGCGAGCACGCTCGCCCTTGCGACCGTCGGCTTTCTGCCGCCCAGCGACCCGCGCGTGCGCGGGACGGTGGAGTACGTCGAGAAGAAACTGTGTGCGCACGGCTTCGTGCTGCGCTACGACAGTGAAGAAACGGACGATGGCTTGCCGCCGGGCGAGGGCGCATTTCTCGCCTGCAGCTTCTGGCTCGCCGACAACTACGTGTTGCTCGGCCGCCGCGGTGACGCCGTCAAGTTGTTCGAGCGGCTGTTGTCACTGCGCAACGACGTCGGATTGCTCTCCGAGGAATACGATCCCATCGCGAAGCGGCTCGTCGGCAACTTTCCACAGGGCTTCTCGCACATCGCGCTGCTGAGCACCGCCTTCAACCTCTCGAAGCATCAAGGCGCCTCGTCGAAGGACGAGCCGATCTCGCGAATCTGATCGGCGTGTCGCGCTTCGTGCGCGCCGACGAACGCGATCCAGGTGTAGAGGTCGACGGGCCCGAAGATCGGGTGCGAATGCGACGCGGTGCCCAGGGCCAGGCCGTCGAGGCTGACGACCGTGTCGATGAACTCGGTCCGTGAACGGTCAAGCGCGGACCACGCGGCCTCGAGGTCCATCGCGCCGGTCGGATGAATTGGTGTCGGCGCCTCGATCTTCCTCGTGCGATCCAGAAATCTATTGACGTCAATATTTTTCAGGATGGGGCCTGCGTCGGATTCGGCCGGTGAGTCCGACGCGCGCAGTTCCGCGCCGCGCTTGCGGAGAATGGCCGTGATGCGCGGCTCGACGATCGCCAGATGTTCGAGCACCGCCAGGATCGACCAACCACCGGTGGTCGGCGCGACATTATGGCGCGACGACGGAATGCCCTCGACCGTCGAGCGCAGTTGGCGGCGTTGATCCGCGACGTACTCCAGCAACTCGTTGATTCTCGGATGCATCACTTGATTCTCGCGATGCCGTTGCCGGGCGTTGGAAAGCGCACGAAGACTTCCGGATCGTGACCCGGCACGATGAGCCGCGGATTCGACGCGAGCGTCAGCATGCGTGCCTGCGCGCGAAGGTTCGATGCCGAGTCGAGCGTCTGCGCGATCGGTACGTGGCGGGCGAGGTTCTCGTAGAGGTACACGTTGTCGGATGCCAACACCACCGTGCCCGACGACGCGTGCACCGTGGCGAACTGCGATTGATACGTGTGCTTGCCGCCGATGTAGACGCTGATGCCTGGAAGGATTTCCTTTGCATCGCCGTCGACGAGCATCAACCGACCCTCGCGCGCGATCTTGGCCAGCACCGGCGCGTCGACCGCGTCGATCATGCGGTCCTTGCGCGTTCCCGCCGAATCGGTGTGGTGCTCGAACTCTTCGCGCTGAATCCAGACGCGCGCGTTGGGAAAGAGATCGACGCCGTCCAGGTGATCCCAGTGCACGTGTGAGATGATGACGTCGGTCACATCCTCGGGCTTCACGCCCGCGCGCGCGACGGCATCGCTCGGCTTCATGAAATCGGCGGGATGCCACTGCTGAATGAACTTGTCGCGGTAGAAACCCGCGTCGAGCACGACGTTGCGGCCGTTGCCTTTGATCAACCACACCATCATCGCGAGGTCGATGCGGCGGCTGGTGTCGGCGCTGGCGATGAGTCCGGACAGCTTGAAGTTCGGAATCGTCGCGTAGCGCAGCGCGTAGACTTCGTAGTCGGACGGCGCGGAGGACCGCAGACCGAGCGACGCCGCAAGTGTCAGGACACCGATCGCGGCCACGAACGTGGATCGAATTGGTCTACTCAAGATCTTTTGCATACCGGCGCCCGGTGTGAGTGTAACCGATGCGCTCATAGAACGCGTGCGCATCAGTTCGGCGCAAGGCGGTCGTTACGACCATGCGCATGCAACCGCGGTCGCGCGCCCAGCGCTCCGCTTCATCGACGATGGCGCGCCCGACGCCGGTGCCGCGCACCGCTTCTTCCACGACGAGCAGCGATAGCTGCGCGAGTGGTGCGTTGTGATTCAGCGTGTTTCTGATATGTATGGTGGCGAGTGCCACGACGCCGCCTCGATTCGGTGCATCCACGACAATGGCGCGCGCGTTTGTGTCGCCGGCGATTCGCGCCAGACGTGCGGGAATCACGTCCGGCGTCGCGGGATGGCCAAGCTGCGTGCAGAGACGAGCCAGCGCGTCGGCGTCGGCCGCTGTTGCATCGCGTGTAACGAACGAGCTCATTCTCGGCAATCTCCGCTTCTGGCGCGCAGGTGCCCGGGATATGCAATGGGGAATTCCAGGAACGCACGGATGGTCCCAGCCGGGAATTTCTTCCGCCCGGACGGCATAATATATAGCTTCGTTCCTGGCCGCCCGAACGGACGATCCCGCCCACCGGTTCGTCGTATGCGAGAACTCTGTCGTCGTCTTCGCTCAGGTCTGGCTGCGCTGGTGTTGGGCGCGGTGTCCGCGCACGCCCAGCTCATTCGCGGCGCGGTTCTCGTCCGTGACGATTCGAGCGGGGTGGTTGGCGCGGTCGTGGTGCTCCTCGACGGCGCGGGTGACATTCGCGCTCGAACGTTGACCGACGATCGCGGGCGATTCACCATCCGCATCGCGCAGCCGGCCGTGTATCGCGTGCGGGCGATGCGCATCGGTCTCCGGCCGTTCACGACGCCGGCGGTCGTCTTCGCGAACGACACGAACGTCGTACTTCGCATGTCGAGCGCGCCCGCGGGGCTGCCGCCCGTGACGACGCGCGAGCAAACCCAATGCAATCTGCGTCCCGACTCGGCGCTCGCCCTCGGCGCCGTGTGGGAGGACGTGAAGACCGCGCTGCTCGCGACGGCCATCACGCGCGAGAAGCACGCGTACCGATTCGACCTCGTCGATCACGTGCGCACGTACGATTATGCGACAGGCGAGTTGCGGGGCGTGCGAATGGACGAGGCGCAGCTGTACGACAGTCACACGTGGGCGAGCTTGCCCGCCGAAGAGTTGCGACGCATCGGCTACGTAATTCAGGACCAGGACAGCACCACGTTCGTTGCGCCCGATATCGAGACGCTGCTGTCGAACTACTTCATCGAGACGCACTGCTTTCGGTTCGCGAGCAATCCCGTCGCTGACTCGCTCCTTGCCGTGGAGTTCGCGCCGGCCGGCCGCGTGAAGCACGCCGAAGTGCGCGGGACATTGTGGATCGACAAGCGGACCCACGAGTTGCGCAGCGTGAGTTTTCGGTATGTCAATCTGCTCGCCGCGGACTCGATCGCGGGCGGCGACGTACAATTCGCGCGGCTCTCCACCGGCGCGTGGGTGATGACCGACTGGTCGATTCGCGCGCCCGTGTTGCGTTTGAATTCCGAGCAGCAGGTGAGCGGCGCGGCCATCGCCTCGGGACGCCGCGCCAATCGATTCTCCACGCCGCTCGTGGTTGGCAAGCACACCATCGTTACGGATCAACTGCGCGCGTATGGCGGAACGCTCGAGGCGGTGTGGCGCGACAGCGTGCTGCTCTGGTCGCCGCCGAAGCGCGCGCTGGAATTGCGCGTGACGAGAGGATTCGCTCGTACACCGCCGGTCGCCGATGAAACGACGGTATATCTCATCGGCACGACCCGCTGGCTCGACGTCGACAGCACGGGCTCGGTGCGTTTCGAGAATCTCGTGCACGGCGATTACATCGTGGACGTCGGCACGCGGCAGCTCGACGTTCTCGGCTGGCCGCGTTCGCGCGTGCAGGTTGAGATCGGCCGCGCTCCGGTGGAGTTGGCGGAGGTGAATCTCGCCTCACCTCTCGACGCGGCGCGCACGGTGTGTGGTGATGATGCGAAGCTGCTATCCGATCGCACCGGCGTTCTCATCGGCGCGGTGACGCGCGGCGACGAGCCGCTCGGGCATCGAGACGTGACGTTGAGCTGGACGCACGAGCCTGGCGCCGGTCGGGATGGCTCGCATACGGTGACGCGTACCGTGCGCACGCTGTCCGGCGACGGGCGCTATCTCGCGTGCGGTATTCCGCGGGATGTGCCGATCACGCTGCGTGTGAACGGCACGAACAAAATGGCGACGACGCGCATTGGTCCGCGCGAGGTCGTTGGCATCGTGGATTTACCGGTGGCGCCGTAGCGTCAGGCGTCGCGCTACCGGAAGGTTCCCGGGCTCACGTCGTACACCTGCGCGCGCACGCCAACCTGGTCGGCCGGATTCCAGAAGCCAAGTTGCTCGGTCCAACGCGTGGCTTCGAGTGCGCGTCCGCGAAGCGCGAGGAAGCCCGCCGCGCGATTCGTCTGAACGCCAATCCGCTTGAGATCAGCGAGTCCGCGAATGACGGTGTTGCGCCGCTCGTCGACGATACGGCGCGCCGTTACGACCCCAATCCCCGGTACGCGCACGAGCGCCTCATAGGTTGCCGTCGTGAGCTCGAGTGGAAAGCGTTCCGGATGCGCGAGCGCCCACGCGACTTTAGGATCGTTCGCGAGCGGCAGGTTGCCGTCGGCCTCGAAGACGACTTCGCTTTCATTGAATCCGTAATAGCGCAGCAGATAGTCGGTTTGATACAGCCGATGTTCGCGCAGCGCCGGAACCGCCGGGCGCGATTCGAGTGGTGTTTCACGAATTGGACGAAATGCGCTGAAGTGCACGTGGTGCACGCCGCCGGCGTTGTACAGCTCTGACACGCGGTTCACGATGGCGCGATCGGAATCCGGCGTTGCACCGACGACGAACTGCGTCGTCATGCCGGATGCGCCGCCGGGACGCAAAGGATTGCGGCGGCGTCCGTCACGTTCGTGAGCTTGCTCGAGCACCACGAGCTTGCGCGCGCGCGACAATGTGTCGATCGCCGTCGCATAACTTTTTTCGGGCGCGATCGCGGTGAGTGTATCGCCGCATGGTGCTTCGAGATTGAGCGACACGCGCGTCGCCAGCGCGGTGATCCGCTCGATCTGCGCCGGCTCGGCGCCGGGAAGAATCTTGACGTGGATGTAGCCGTCGAATTTGTGCTTGTGCCGCAGCAGCTCGAGTACGGCGATGAGGTCGTCCATCACTTTCACGGGGCGGCCGGGAATGCCCGTCGTGATGAACAAACCCTCACACCAGCCGCGACGCCGCGCTTCGAGAAAAATCTTGACCAGCTCGTGCGGCTTGAGGAGTGCGCGCGGCATGTTGCGATCGCGGCGCATGGGACAGTAGTAGCAGTTGAAGCTGCACGCATTCGTCATGAGAATGCGAAGCAGCGTTGTCTTGCGCCCGCGACCCGCGCTCACCGTGCGGAAGTTGAGCGGGCGAAGAGCGCCGACGTCGTTGGCATGGCGCAGTCGCGGCGGAAGCGACATGGCCGAACCGGACTCGCGGTCGTCGCCGGCCATGGTCATGAGGATTTCGATCTTTCGTTCGAGCGTCATTTCGTCCATGTCGGCCTCCGCCAGCGCGACATGGACGATACCGAATAAATACCGAAAGATCAATACTTCGCCAGGTACGTCTCCAGCTCCCACGCACTGACCTGCGTGATGTAGTCCCGCCATTCCTGGCGCTTGGCGGCCACGAAGTGCGTCGTGATGTGTTTGCCGAGCGCGCCTGTGATCACGTCGTTCTTCTCGAGCTCGTCGAGTGCCTCGTTGAGATCGTGCGGCAGGTCGTCGATGCGCAGCCGCCGCTTTTCGCGGAAACTCATTTCCCAGATGTTCTCGTTGACCGGCTCGCGATAGTCGGCGTCGGTCTCGATGCCGTCGAGTCCCGCGGCGAGCATCACCGCGAGCGCGAGATACGGATTCGCCGCCGGATCGGGCATGCGGAGCTCCAATCGCGTGCCGAGCCCGCGACGGTCCGGTACGCGAATGAGCGGCGAGCGGTTGCGCATCGACCACGCGACGTTCACCGGCGCCTCGAACCCGGGGACCAGCCGCTTATATGAGTTTACTAATGGGTTCGTGATCGCGCACATACCGCGTGCGTGGCGCAGCAGACCGCCGATGTAGTGCAGCGCGGTCTTCGAGAGCTCCCAGTTCGCCGTGTCGTCCCAGAACGCGTTTTGCTTGCCCTTGAACAGCGATTGGTGCGTGTGCATGCCGCTTCCGTTCTGGCCGAAGATCGGCTTGGGCATGAACGAGGCGAGCAAGCCGAACTGCGTCGCGACGTGTTTCACGACGAAGCGGAAAGTGGCGATGTTGTCCGCCGTCTTGAGCGCTTCGGCGTAGCGGAAGTCGATCTCGTGCTGGCCGTGCGCGACTTCGTGATGCGCCGCCTCGACCTCGAAGCCCATGCGCTCGAGCGTGTCCACCATCGCGCGGCGCGCGTCTTCGCCAAGGTCGGCGGGCGCGAGATCGAAGTAGCCGCCGACGTCGTGCGTGGTCGTCGTCGCCTCGCCGTTCGGATTGGGACGGAACAGAAAGAACTCGGCTTCCATGCCGGCGTTCATCGTGTAGCCCATGCCCCGCGCCTTCTCGAGCACCGACCTGAGCACACCGCGCGGATCGCCCGGGAACGGCTCGCCCGACGGCATGCGAATGTCGCAGATGAGCCGGCAGATGCGATTGTCGGGATCGCCCCATGGATATATGAGAAACGTGTCGAGGTCGGGCGCGAGCAGCATATCCGACTCTTCGATGCGTACGAAGCCCTCGATCGACGAGCCGTCGAACATGATGTCGCCGTCGAGGGCCTTCTGAAACTGCGACGCCGGAATCTCGACGTTCTTGTTGATCCCGAGGATGTCCGTGAACTGCAGCCGCATGAAGCGGACGTTCAGCTTCTCGGTGAGCTCGAGAATATCCTTGGCCGATGCGCCGGTCGTATCGGGCGTCAGCGAACGAGAACGTGCTGGCAATGTGAGCGGGGAGATGGGCGATGGGAAACGAGCGATGGACGCGAGTAGGGGCGTGTACACGCTACGACGCGCCAGGGCGAATTGTAAAGCGGTTCACCACTCGCGCGCGACACCGGGCATGCGCTTTGCCGCCTTCGTTTGTCATGACATCAACGACACTTCGAGGGAGAGAGCGATGGATATCAAGGACGTCATGACTCGCAATCCGCACTGCGTCACGCCCAACGCAACGATTCAGGAGGCGGCGCAGATCATGGCGCGCGAAGACATCGGCATCGTGCCGGTCGTCGAGCAGGACAATGACCGAAAGCTCGTCGGCGTCATCACCGACCGCGACATCGCGGTGCGCTGTGTCGCGCAGGGACGCGGCGCCGATTGCCGCGTGTCGGAAGCGATGAGCTCCGGCCGCATCACGACTTGCCGGGAAAACGAACACATCAACCGCGTCATGGACGCCATGCGCACGGAGAAGGTGCGTCGCATCCCGATCGTCGATGAGCGCGGCGGACTGGTCGGCATTGTGTCGCAGGCGGACGTCGTGCGGAAATCGCGCGACGGTTCGCGCGCCGAACGCACGATCGAAGACATCTCCGAGCCCGGCGGACGGCACGCACAGCACGCCGACTGATTCAGCAGGAACCACACTTGCATTTGTTTACAAACGAGCCGCGCGACGCTTCTGGTTGCGCGGCTCGCGACGCCTACGAGGAGGATGTGTGAGTCGGTACGCCGCCATTCAGGCGAACCTGCGTAATAATCCGCGCCGCTGGTTGGTGACGGGCGCAGCCGGATTCATCGGGTCAAACATTACCCGCCAGCTGCTACAGCTCGGCCAGCACGTCGTCGGACTCGACAACTTCTCGAGCGGCTATCAGCGCAACATCGATCAAGCGATTGCCGAGAGTGAAGGCGGCGGCGGAACGTTTCGTCTCGTGACGGGAGACATCGAAGATCTCGCGGTCTGTGTCGACGCCTGCGCGCAGGTGGATTACGTCATTCATCAGGCCGCCATCGGTTCGGTGCCGCGCTCCATGGAAGATCCGATCGCCGTGAACCGAACGAATGTCGACGGGTTCGTGCACATGCTCACGGCGGCGCGCGATGCCGGCGCTCGCCGATTCGTCTATGCGTCATCGTGCGCGATATATGGCGACGCGCCTGAAACGCCGAAGCGTGAGGACGGCGCGCTCGTCGCGCTCTCACCCTACGCCGTCACCAAGCACGTCAACGAGCTGTACGCCGCGGTCTATCAACGGGCGTTCGGCATCAGCACAGTCGGCCTGCGGTACTTCAACGTGTTCGGCCCGCGGCAGGATCCCGATGGCCCGTACGCCGCGGTCATTCCGATCTGGACGCGCAATCTCATTCTCGGCGAGCCGTGCCGCATTTACGGCGACGGCGAGACGACGCGTGACTTCATCTACGTCGACGACGTGGTGCAAGCGAACATCCTCGCCGCTCTGGTCGATGATGATTCGGCAACGGGCACGGCGTACAACATCGGTTCCGGACAATCGACCAGCCTTGTCGGGCTCTTCGGATCGATTCGCGATGCACTCGGGGAAAAACGTCCGGAGTTGGCAGCGGCGGCGCCCGCGTTCGAACCGTTCCGTCACGGTGACATCCGCCACTCGCGCGCCGACACGACGAAGGCGGCCAGTCAGCTCGGCTTCGCACCGCAGTACACGGTGGAGAGCGGGCTTCGGGCCGCCGTCGAGTGGTACGTCGAGAATCTCGTTCCGGCTAATCGCTCGGCGGTGCCGGCGTAAGCCGCCGGCGAGCGATTGCCCGGCGAGCTGACGCGAGAACTACGAACAGCTAGAGCGTCAGCTCGAATCCGTCGCCAACGCAGGATGCGGCAAGACTCGCTGCGCTGACCACCACCTGCGCTCGGCGAATGACGCGACCGCGGAACGTGTAACCGCGCTGCCGCACCTCGATCGCACCGTCGGTGTCGCCGTCGAGCGGCAGTACGCCGACGATCTCGTGGCGATCCTCGTCGAACTCTCCATCGGTCGCGATCTCGTCGAGCTCGACGAGCGATGCCATCGCCCGAGCCTGTCGCTCGAAGTGAGCGATACGATCGCGAGCCGCGGCATCGGGCTCTCGCCGGAGCGCGTGCAGCGCGTCGTCCAACGACTCGAGCACCGCCAGCATGGCGACCGCACGCTGCAACGCCGCGTGATCGTCTTCGATTCGTTTGGCGTCCGCGGCCTCGCGTAACGCGGCAACTTCCCGGGCAGCTTCCTGCTCGGCGAGACGGTTTCGGCTCGCTTGCTCGCGCACGTCGCTCGCCAGGGCGTGGAGGTCGCCGCGAGCGTCGCGTGATGTCTTCCGCATTTCGGCGAGCGCCGTTGAGAGCTCTTCCTTCAGCGAAGTAGACAGCTCAGCTCGGAGCGACGCGGAGAGGCGTTCCGATTGCTCGCGCGCATCGGCGACGATCGTGGCGTGCACGGCATTGACGGCGATCAATGATTCCGCCGCAGCGTCGTTCGCGCTCTTGAGCGACGCGCTGACATCCTGCCGCAGCGACGACACCGCGCCGTCGATGAAGTTGCGAAGCTCCGTCATCGCGTCGCCGAGCGCCGAAGAATTCGCCTGAGCTTGCGTTGGCAGCGCGTCGGTCAATTGCTGTGTCTGCGCCCTCAACGAATCGAGCTGCGCGCACACGTCGGCGAGCCGCGCGACCACAGGTGATTCATTCGCGGAATCGAGAATGCGCGGCCCGGCGAGATCAGTCGAACGACGGGCCGCGCGACGCTGCGAACGCTGTACTTCCGCGCGCAGCGCCTTCAGCTCGGCAGCGAGGCTCTCGCGAATGCCCGCGACTTCGGTCGCGATGGCCTGCCGCGCCTCGATGAATTCTCCCTCCGCGCGTGCAACGACTTCAGAGGCCGCTTGCTCGATCGATCCGATCGCCGCAGTCAGCGCGGCGAGATCGAACGGCGACGCGATCGCGCTGTCGCCGGCGATCGTCGCGACGTCAGCCCGAGCGATGGCCTCGTTGACGAGCCCGACCTGCATCGACGCATCGACACTCGCCGAGATCTGCGGGACGACGAGCGCGGGTCCTCGCGCGAGATCGTCGGCGATGCCGCGGAGTTGAGAGAGCAATTCTGATTCTGCATCGTCCGCGCTGACGGCGATCGCCTCGAGCTCGCGAACCTGCCCGCGCCACGCGGCGAGCAGGTCCGCCCGATCTCTCGATTCTGGTCCGTTTGCGTTCTCCAACTCCATTGTCGCTCCCGCGAGCCGCGCTGCGCGGCCGCTCAATCGCCCTGAGTCTGCACTTGTACGGCTATCGGCATCGTTTCCGTCGACGGCTCCGTAGCCATCGGCACGTAGTACCCTTCGATGTAGCTGTACTCGTCATACACGGCCGTCGCACCGATGTCGTTCAGCACGGCGCCCAGAATTCGTACTGGCGCACGACGCAAGAGCGACAAGCGAGACTCGGCCATGCGACGCTCGGTGGCTCCAGCGCGCAGCACCAGCATCACGTTCCCGGTTGCCGCGCCGAGCGCGAGTGCGTCGGCACCGGCGCCGAGTGGCGCGCTGTCGACGATGATCGCGTTGAAGAGGGGCCTCACCGCCGCGAGCAGTCGCGGCAGTTCATTCGACATCAGTAGCTCGGGCCCGCTGTTGACGCGAGATCCGGACGGAATGACGAGGAGGTTGGCGTGCGTCGAGCGCCGCGCGATCTCGTCGGCGCGAGCGTGTCCCGCCAGGAAATCGGTGAGGCCGGGTTCATTCGCCGCGCCGAACGTCTCGTGCTGGCGACCGCGGCGAATGTCGCCGTCGATCAGCAGCGTACGATACCCCGCCTCGGCGAACGACAGCGCGAGGTTCGCGGCGAGCAGCGACTTCCCTTCCGATGCTCCGGGGCTCGTCACGGTCAGTTGCACCGCGCCCGCGCCCGGCTGTTGATGACGAAGGTTCAAGCGAAGCGCGCGGAATGCTTCGACCGCCTGCGCCGCCTCTTCTGCTGAATGATCGATCTCGGTCGAGGCGTTCATGTGCGGTACGGCTGCCAGGAGGCTGAGCCCAAGCTCGCCGACCTGTTCCGGATAGCGGAGCTTTGGATCGAACCGATCGAGCACGAGCGCGGCGCCGATGCCGAGGACGAGCGCGAACAGTACGCTCACCGCGAGGATGTAGGGCCGCGTGTTCGCAACCGGCAGCGTTGCCGCGTCGGCGACATCGAGCACGCGCGCTTCAGCCACGGTGCTCTGCTCGGCCATGTGCGAATTGTCGAGCTTGCCCTTGAGCGTCGTGTAGAGATTTTCTTTCGTTTGCACGTCGCGGCGGAGTCGCGCTTCTTCGAGCGCGCGCTCGGGGATCGCCTGTAGTTTGCGCTGCGCATCGAAGGCACGCGTGGCAAACTGCCCCTGGGAAGTTTGCAGCCGCGAGAGAATGCCGGATGCGATTTGCGGAATCGTCTGCGAGCGCAGGCGTGTCATCTGCGCCTGAAGATCCTTCACCGGCCGATAATCGTCGGTGAACTGGCGGCGAAGCGCTTGATAGCTCGAGTCGGCTTTGTTGAGCTCGGAGACCGCGGCGCTCAACTCCGGCGCGGACCGCGCGGATGGAATCGAGAGTAGCGCGCCGACGTTGATCGGGCCGCGCTTCGCGTCGCTGATCACGCGCTCGAGGGCCTCGCGATCGTTCTTCAGGCTGTCGCGCGCGGCGCTCGACGCGAAGTATTGCGCCGCGGTCGGATCGCGCATCGCGTCCGTGATCGACTGCTCGCTCGGCTGCGTGATCGCGCTCGTGCGGAATCGCGCGAGCGCGTCTTCGGACGATTTGAGCGAGCCCGATACTTCATTGAATTCCTGCTGAAGATTCTGCGCGACTTCGGTATTGTTGTGCCGCTTGAGCTCAGTACCGGTCGCGACCACTTCGCGCGCGAGCGTGTTCAGCACCGCGGCATCGCGGTCGGGCTGCGCGCCGCGCAGCTTGGCGATGATGAAATTCGAATCGCTCAACTGAACCGTCAGGCGTTGGCGGAGCCAGGCTGACGCCTGTCGTACGGCAGCGACGCTGAACTCCATCTGTCCGCGCGTACCGATCTGTCGAGCCGTCGGCGCCCACTCGAAGCCGAATTTTCTGCCGATCGAGTCGCCGATCGCGCCCGATTCCGGCGAGCCCTTCTCAGGCGTGAGCGTATATCGGCCGTTCGCGAGAGTCAGTGTGTATTTGCCGGGCACCAGTGCGTCCGAAGGACGGAAGCCCGCGAGCGCCGACTGTTGCGATGTATCGCGTGCCGACGCAACGAGACCCATTTGCGCGACGACTTTGTCGAGCACGGCGAAGCTGGTCATCAGATCCGCCCAACCGGCGGCGTCGAGGACGCGTCCGCCCGGGACGTTTGCGGCGTCGTTCGCGCGATCTTCCGCTGGAATCCAGATCGTCGTGTGAACTTCGTATTTCGGTTTGACGAAGCGACTCGCGGCCCAGCCCGCACCGATCCCGACGAACACGAGGGCGAGCACGAGCCAGCGATGACGCCGTACCGCGTCGACGTACCGACGCCACTGAAACGGCGGACTCTGCGTCGACGGTGGCGGACCGGCTGCGGGCTCGGGCCACGCGTGAGACGCGTGTTGAGGAAGCTGCGCGTGTTCTGCTTCGACCGGCGCGTTGCGCCGTGGCTGCGGCACCAATTGACCAGACATACAACGGATAGGTGAGCGACGTCGTGCGCGCGAAGTACTTCTCCGCGTCGCATCCGTAAACAGGCAAGTCTTTGGCCATTTGTCTCATTGCGCTGGTGAGAGGTATCACATGTTTGGTATACGCCGTGCATTGAAGCGAGTCAGGAGAACGTTTGACGCGAGAGAATTTGAATGTCGAGAAATGTGATGAGACACGTCGCATGCAGCGCACTCGCCGCGCTCGTGCTCGGTGCACCGGCAGCGGACGCACAGTCGACGGCGCAGGCGAGTGGACAAGTCGCGGCGCAGGCGTCGCGCGCTGCATCACCGTTCGCAACACGTGAAGTATTGACGGCGCGCAGCTTCACGGTGGACTCGGCCGCGCGGGCGACTAAGGATCGAAAGGTCTGGGAGGACAACGTCGCCGAGCTCGAAAGCATTCGCGACCGGTTGCAGAATGGCGACTTCAACGTTGGCGATCGCGTCGCGCTGCGCGTTGCGAACGTACCGTCTCTCACCGACACCTTCACTGTGCGATCGGGTCGCGTGCTGGAGCTGCCTGACATCGGACAGATTCCGCTCACCGGCGTGCTCTGGTCGGAGCTGACGCCGTATCTCACGAAGCAGATCGGCAAGTACGTGGTGAGTCCGAGCATCGTCGCGCAGCCGTTGATTCGCGTCGCGGTCTCGGGCGCGGTGACGAAGCCCGGCTTCTATTCCGTGCGCCCCGACATGTTGCTGAGCGACGCGCTGATGAGCGCCGGCGGTCCGACGAATCAGGCGAACGTCGATGAAACGACGGTGCGCCGAAACGGCAAAGAGATCGTGAAGGCCAAGCGTCTGCGCGAAGAAGTCGCTTCGGGCGCGACGATCGATCAACTCGACCTGCGCGCCGGTGACGAGATCTATGTGGCCGAGCAAACCAAGCGCGACTGGTCGGATTGGATTCGAACCGGTGCCTACGTCGGTGCCATCGTGCTCAGCGTCTGGGGTGGAACGCGGGTCTTTTGACGAGGGACAGAACGACGGACGCGGAACGACCCGCGTCCGAAGCAGCCGGCAGGAGCAGTAGATGGGTTCAGCAGCACAATCCTTCCGCTACGCGAGGCTTCGCCGCTCGCGGTCGGCGGTGCAGCCTGATGCGGAAACCTCACAAGGCAGCACCTCAGCGAATGACAATTCGACTCAGCAGCAACTCGAGTCGGTAACCGGCGGTCCGTCGCCGGCCGCGGCCGTGCAACCGCTCGTCGTCGCCGGACTCGCGCCGAACGATCTCACGACACTGACGACGGTCGCCGGTGCGCCCGCGGGGAAGCTGCAGTTGAAGGAGCGCGTTCCCGAAGCGGCCGCCGCCGCGGTCGATCCACCGGTGTTTCTCGACCGTCGATCCCGGCCGCGCAACGGCAAGTCCGTGCGTGCGCTGAACGTGACGATCGCCGCGGTGTCGTTGATAGTGTTGTCGCCGGTGATGCTGTTGCTCGCGATCGCGGTGCGTCTGACGTCGAAGGGACCGATCATTTACAAGCAGGTGCGCGTCGGCCGCGACCGGCGACGCTATGACAATCTGTCGCCGGCGGACCGCCGCGCGATCGATGCACGGCATCCGCGCGCGGGCCGAGCGGTGCGCGCGAATGCGCGGCAGGCGCAGAGCGATCGCCGAATGTACAACAAGGCAGTCGCCGTCGAACGCCGGCGCGGAACCGACCGTCGCGCGACGCAGGCGGAAGCGCGCGCCGACGCGCGGCGCCGGCGCATAGCGAATGCGGTGCACGATCGTCGCGTGTGGAACGCGTGCGGGCAGTCCTTCACGATGTACAAGTTCCGCACGATGCGCGTCGACGCCGAAGCGGGCACGGGCGCGGTCTGGGCGCAGAAGAAGGATCCACGCGTGACGCCCATCGGCGGCTTCTTGCGCAAGTGTCGGCTCGACGAGCTGCCGCAGCTCCTCAACGTGCTCAAGGGCGACATGAACATCGTCGGGCCGCGGCCCGAGCGACCGACCATCGTTCCGAACCTGGTCGAGAAGATCGGCTACTATCCGATTCGCCAGCGCACGCGCCCGGGCATCACCGGCTTGGCGCAGATTCGCCATTCGTACGATGCATCGATCGACGACGTGAAGGCGAAAGTGTGGTACGATCTCGAGTACCTGCGCCGGCGCAGCGTTCTTCAGGATCTGCGCATCATGGTGCAGACGCCGCTCGTGATGTTCTTCAAACGGTCGGGGCAATGACGGCCGGGCTTTGAGCGTCGTTCTCGACGCTCGAGCCACGAGGCGTTGGCTCCCACGTCACGGCGTGGCGGCCACGCGCGAACGACCACCAGGCAGCGAGACCGGCCGTCAATCCCACGCACGCCGGCGCGAACGCAGCGGCGTATCGTGACTTTGGGCGCGGCTGCGGCGAATGTCCGAACGCCAGCCCGGTCGCCAGCACAACGACGCCGGCGGCGAACAGCACGCGGGCAATCGACGATGACGCCACGAGTGAAACCAGTCCGACCGCGGCGATGGCACATGCGGGATAGATGAGCGATCGGCTCACCTTGTGCCCCCACAACTGCCACGCATACACGCCGCCGCGCCGCGGATTCAGCAACCGCCGAAAATGCCAGAGCGTGTCGAGCCCATTGATGATCGTGCGCACGTGCCGCCGGTACTCGGAGCTCAACGACGCCGCCTGGCCCCAGAGACAGCACGCGCCGTTTTCCTGCGCCGACCCATACCCGAGCTCGCGCGCGATGAGCGTGCACGCCATGTCGCGTGTCACCTGCGGCGGCAGCGCGACGTTGAACACGTCCCGGCGTTGCGCGTACAGCCCGCCGGTAGCGCCGACGGTGCCCCCCAGCCGCTGCTCGTGCAACCGCAGCCGATTTAGAAAATCATAATAACCGCCGGATGGCGCCACAGCGCTCATCGCCGCGGTCGCACCTTCCGCGAACACGGCGTGCGGCACGACCAGCGCACGCCCCGACACGACGCCCAACCGCGGCTCGGCGATGAGACGACGCACGAGTACCCGGACGGCGTTCGGGTACACGATGATCGAGGCGTCCGTACCGACGACGATCTCTCCGCGCACGACCGCCGCCGCTTGATTCTCAGCGAGAGTCTTGCCGCCGCGCGGCACTACAAGGAGCTCGACGCCGCGATCTGCATACCGTTGAACGATCGCTTCCGTGGCGTCCGTACTGCCGTCGGACACGATGAGAATCTGCAGCCGCTCGCGCGGATAGTCCGTGGCAAGCAACTGATCGAGCGTGCGCGCGATGACGCTCTCCGCGTTGTACGCGGACAGCACGATGCTGACCGTTGGCCACTCGGCCGGATCGGGCGGCGACGATGCATCGGCCTGATCGGGCCGCGCGTACAGCGACAGCACGGCCGGATACAACCATGTCGCCACGGCGAGCGGCGCGGCCGGCGCCGCGACCATGAACCACCGGGGGTCGATCATGAAGCCATGCGTGACGAGCCGCGCATTGCGCCGCGATACACGTCATCGTAATCGGCGACCCACTGCTCGATCGAGTAGCGATGCCGCACGCGTTGACTCGCCTTCGCCGCCCGGCACGCCGTGTCGTCCGCGTTCCCGCGAAGCGCGGCGATCGCCGCCGCGAGCTTTTCCGGTGATTCAGCGGGAACGAGATGCGCGCAGCCGTCGTCGACGACGTCGGGAATTCCTCCAACGCGCGTCGCGACGAGAGGAACACCGGCGGACATCGCCTCGAGCAATACCATCGGCGTTCCTTCAGTGCGCGAGCTCAACGCGACGCAGTCGAACGCGCGAAGCAGTCGCCGCGCGTCGCGCCGCGGTCCGCACCAGTGCACGCGCTTGGCGACGCCGAGCGTGTGGGCAAGCGCCTCGAGACGTGACCGCTCCGGCCCGTCGCCGACGATCGCCAGCGTCGCGCCGCGCAGCGCGGGTTGCGCGAGCGCCGAGAGCATGACGTCGGCCCCTTTCTCGAAGCTCAGGCGGCCGACCCAGCCGATGCAGTATTCCTGCTCATCGATGCCAAGGATGTTTCGCGATGCGGAAGCATCGAGTGCGGGCTGATCCGTTGCGTACGCATTTGGAACGACGTGCAATCGCTCATCGCCGACGCCGCGGGCAGCCAGGACATCGCGCATGGGCCGTGACACGGCGACGACACCGTCGAATCGGCGAAACGCGCGGCATTGGAGCGACTCGAACAGGCGGTTCTTCCAATCGCCGCCGGTGAACCCGTGCACCGTCGACACGATCGGCGTCGAGAGCCGGCGCGCCGCATCCCCGGCGAGCACATCAGCGCGGTAGCCGTGGGTGTGCACGACGTCCGGCGACAGCCGCGCGATGGCGTCGCGAAGCGTCCTCCACTCCCGGACGTAATGCCGCCCCGGACTGACGATCCGAGTGACGGTCGCGCCGCCATGCTCGAGCGCGTCGAGACATGCGGCCGCGCCGTTCGCCGTCGGCACGACGGCAATGACGTGCGCGGCATGGCCGCGTGCGCGCTGGCTGCGCGTCAACAGCTGTAAGACCGATTCCAGGCCGCCGAACTCGGCGGGTGCCACGACGTGCGCGACCGAGAATGCATCAGACATCGCCGTGCTACAGAGGCAAGAAGCACGCGCACCGACTGGCCACGCATTGGCCACGCATTTGCTTCGTTGAGGACGACGATGGCGAAGGAATTCAAGGACGCGAACACCGCTTCGACGGACACCGCCTCGCTCGACCGATCGCTCGTGGTCGGCGTCGCGTGGACGGCCGGCATGAAGTGGTTGACTCAGGTAGTGAGCTGGGGATCGACGCTGTTGGTGGCGCGCATCCTCACGCCCAGCGATTACGGCCTCTACGGCATGGCCATGTTTTACATGGGCCTCGTCGCGCCGATTTACGACCTGGGATTGAGCGCCGCGATCATTCAGCGGCGCGACATGGATCGAGAGCAGGTTGCGCGGCTTGGTGGCCTGTCGCTGATCTACGCGTTCGGCTTCTCGCTGTTGTGCATGGCGCTGTCGCCCGTCGTCGCTTCGTTCTATCACGAGCCGCGCGTCGAAGGCATTGTGCTCCTGCTCAGTGTGATGTTCATGATCACGGCGCCGCAGATGCTGCCGCGGGCGCTGCTCGCCCGCGAGCTCCAGTTCCGCAAGCTCGCCTGGCTCGACAGCGTCGCCGCCATCACGCTGATGGTTGGCAATCTCGTCTTTGCGCTGCTGGGCTTCCGCTACTGGTCGTTCGTGTACGCGGGAATGATCAGCGCGGTCATCACGACCGGTGTGGCGATCAGCTGGGCCCCGCATCGAATCTCGTGGCCGTCACAGTTCAGGAGCATTCGCTCCGCCGCGACGTTTGGATGGCAAGTCGCCTTTGCGCGTGTTGGAGAATACGTATATACGAACGCTGATTTCGCGGTCGTCGGCCGGGCGCTGGGCGGCGCGGTACTGGGTGCCTACACGTTCGGCTGGACGCTGGCCACGATTCCCATCGACCGCGTCAGCGCCCTCGTCGAGCGCGTGATTCCCAGCGTCCTCTCGGCCGCGCAGAATGACGTGGCGGCGCTCAGGCGTTACACGCTGGCGCTGACGGAGGGGCTTGCGTTCATCGTGCTGCCGCTCGCCATCGGCATGTCGATCACGGCGGATCATCTCGTTCGACTCGGCCTCGGACCGCAGTGGAGCGCCGCCGTCGGCCCGTTGCGTCTGCTGGCGTTCTACGGAGGATTCCGCGCGATCGCGACGATCATTCCGCCCGTGCTCGTCGCCACGGGACATGCGCGCCGTGATCTTCACTACACGTTCTTCGCGGTGCTGGTGTTGCCGCCGCTGTTCTTCGCGGGCTCGCACTGGGGCGCTGTTGGCGTCGCCGCCGCGTGGGCCCTTGGATTTCCGATTGTGATGTTTCCGGCGTACCGCTTTGCATTTCGCCTTCTCGGGATGCGCCCGACTGCCTACATCGGCGCACTGTGGCCGGCGTTGAGCTCAACGATCGCGATGGCGTTGATGGTGCTGACCGCGCGGCGCGTGATGCCCGCGACGTATCCGGTCTCCGTTCAGTTCGCCATCGAGGTGCTCGTCGGCGCCATCACGTATGTCGGCGTGATTGCGTTGCGGCATCGCTCGCGTGCGCTGGCATTCGTCAACATGGTGCGCAGACTTCGCGGCGGCGTTTCGGAGGAAGCCGGTGTCGTTCCGGCCGATCCGGAATCGAGCGCCGCGCCGGCCTAGGCGGCAGCCGCGATCTCAGCTCGCGATGCCGAGCGTGCGTTTGGTCGCGGCTCGCGCCACCCGACCCGCGAGCACGATGAGCGGCATCGGATCATCCCATGCGCCGAGCGCATACGCCTTCGCTGAAAACCAGGAGCGCAGCCACTGCGTCGTCTTGAGCTCACCCGCCTTGTGCAGCTCGAGAAACGTCTTGAGGTCAGCTTCCTCATTCACATACGTGACGCCCGGCGTGAACGCCGCCGCTTCGTCGGGCAGCGCGGTGCCGGTGAGGTGACGATACGCAATCCACGCGAAATCGACTCCCGCGCTCACCGCGAGTTGATTGCCACCTTCGGTGCGTGGATTGATCTCGATGAGCTTGAGTGATCCGTCGCGTGCGTCACGCTTGAATTCGACGCCGACCAATCCACGATAGTCGAACGCCTTGAGCAGCTTTCTGCTGAGCGCCGCGACCTCCGGAGCCGCGACGGTCTGTTGCAGCGAACCGTCGCCGAAACGCGGCGGATTCTGACGCAGTTTACGCATCGTCAGCCACGCGCGCTCTTTGCCTTCTTCGTCCCAGAACGCCCAATAGCCGTAAATCTCGCTGTCGTCGCCTGGAATGATTTCCTGAATCATCACCGGCACGTCGAGCGAATTCGCGTGCGCGTACGCCGCCAGGAGCTCGTCGCGCGATCCAACGACGAACACCTTGATGCCTCTCTCGCGCATGCTGGCCGGCCGAAGATCGGCGCCCCAGTACGGCTTGAGAATGGCCGGATACGAGATCGACGCCGCCGCGCGTTCCGCGTCGGCCATGCTCGTCGGCACGAACGTTCCCGGGATGGCAATGCCGGCGCGTTTGGCAATCTCATACTGCTTCGGCTTGTCGATGATCGCGCGGACGGTCGCCGGATCGGGCTGTAAGAACTTGTAATGGTGCTCGAGCTCGAACTGATGATCCGCCAGGAACTGGCACTGCGAATCGGCCGTCGGAAAAATCACACCCGGTTGCGCGAGGCGGTGCCCGAGGCCGAGCAACAGCTCGAGCACGGCATCGTTGTCGCCCGGCACGCCGCGCAACGAGACGACGCGCGCGAAGCGGGTCCACGTGCCCAGCTGCGGATCGCGATCGATGAGCAGCACCGGTATTCCCCGCCGCCCCAGACTGCGCACGATCGCCAGGCCGTTGATCGACGCGCCGAGCACGATCGCCACGGGCCGGCGGCTCTTCTGCCGATACAACCATCGATCGATCGCGTCGATCTCGTCATGTATGCGTTTCATCATCGGGCTTCGATTCCGGCGCCGGAGTAAAGTCGCTCGTAGGCGTCGACCATGCGGTCGATGCCAAACTGGGCCTCCGCATCCCGCTTGCCGGCGGCGGCGAGCCGCTCACGCAACGCAGGATCGGCGAATAGACGCGCCAGTGCGTCAGCAAGCGCGACGGCGTCGCTCGGAGGCACCAACAAACCATTCACGTCGTTGGTGATGACTTCCGGCATGCCGCCCACGTTCGACGCGACAACCGGCCTGCCGGCGAACATCGCCTCGATGAGCGCGAGCGGAAGACCCTCTGACAACGACGACATCGCCCACACGTCGGCGGCCGCGAGGATGTTGCCGACGTCCGCACGATAGCCCAGCAGATGCAGTCGATCGCGCACGCCATGTTGCTCGGCAAGCGATTCGAGTCGGCCTTGCTCGCTACCGGTTCCTGCGATGGCCAACCGCCACGACGGCGCAGTGCCGCGCGCGTTCAACAACACCAGCGCCTCGAGCAGCACGGTGTGCGCTTTCACGGGTTTCAGATTTCCAATCGCAACGACGAGCATTTCGCCGTCGGTCACGCCGAGCTCGCGGCGAACCGCGAGCGGGTCGCCGAGTCGCGGGCGAATGCCGTTGTGCACCACACGGACGCGCTCGGGCGACAGTCGCAGATGCGACGCCAGCTCGTTCGCCGTTGCGGCCGAGACACCGACGACGGCGCGGCTGCGTCGCGCGCTCCACCGCAACGCTTCGCGCCGATATCGCTTGCCCGCGTAGTAGCGGCCGCCGTGCATGGTCATCACGTGCGGCTTCCGAGCGATCGCCGCCGCCGCGCCGCCGTACACCGACGTCAGGAACTCGTGCGAGTGCACGACGTCGGCGCCGCGTCGTTTGAGAATTCGAACGAGATGCGACAGGTATCCGGGATCGACGAACGACGGCGCGTCGAATGTCTCTGGGTCGAAGCCACGCGACTTGAACTCGTTCACGAGCCACGGATCCAGATACGACGGAAGCACCGGCGTGACCTCGTATCCGCGACGCGCCAGCTCCTCGCCCAGCATCAAGACCATATGCTCGGCGCCGCCTGGACCGCTCGTTTCGTTCAGCAGCGCGATGCGCTTCATCGGCAAAACATCCCGGCGGCACGAAGCGCGAAGCCCGTCGTCGTGAGACCCGACGGCACGTCTAATCGCGGCGCCGCGAGCGGATTCGCTTCGCGCGAACGCAGCCAACCGCCGTCCACGCGAAGCCCGGCCGCATAACCGGCAGCGCGCGCCGCGGTCGCCGTTTCGGGCGACCATCGACCATACGGATACGCGATCACCGGCGTGACGCGCGCAAAGCGCTCGCGCAGCCATGCGATCGGCAGCTCGAGCTCGGCGCGCAACGTCTCGCCGTGCAGCGCGGCGAGATTCGGATGACTCCACGTGTGCGAGCCAAGCGTGACATCGCCCGCGCGGGCAACGGCCCGCAACTCGTCCTCCGTGACGCAGCGCGCGTACGCCGGCATCGGTTGAATTCCGTACCCGCGCAGTGCCGCGAATTCGCGAACCTCGGCATCGACACCACGATATCGTTCGAGCGCCTCGCCGCGGAACGCGTTGCCGTCGGCGGTTCCAATGGGCCAACGCACGGCGTCCCACCAGAACGTCCGATCGCCGATGAACGCCGGCGCAACGAACACGGTGCTCGGCAGCCCGCGCGCCCGCAACTCGCCGAGTCCGAGCGTGAGCGCGCCGCGATACGCATCATCGAACGTGATCGCCGCGAATGGACGCCGGCGCGTCGTACCGCGCGCAACCGTCAGTCCAAGCGCCTCCTCGAGTGTCACGACGTCGTGCGTCTCCATCAATGCATCGAGCTGCGTGGCGAACGCCGCCCGTGACAGATGTAACGATCGATCGCCGACCGGCGGCACACCGTCAGGCACGACATTGTGATACGCCAGGACAAGCGAGCTTTCACGAAGTCCGCGACGACGAAGCGCGGGCAATCCGCTGGACCAGATCACGCGCTCGACGGCGCGTTTGGCGAACGTGCGATCGAAGCTGATACGCATCATTGAATCGGCGGCAGCGCCGCCGCGGCGTCGTTACCAACCCACACGGGTGCATACGGCGCAACCGGAGCGCGGCGCGTAGCCCATACGGGACACAGCTTCGCCAACCCGCCGACGAAGCCGACCATGATGAAGAACTGCGCGAAGTAGGCGGCCGAGAGAAACACGCCGCAGACGATGAATCCCAACAGCGATGCCGTGAGCGCCACGGCAAGCGCGTGCTCGGGCGGCCGCGAGGTTTCACGCGGTGTGTCCAGTGCGCGACGGACGTCGCGCGTCGTTCGATAAAAGCGCCAGAGCAAGAACACGAACGCGACCAGCGCCGGAAGTCCCAGCTCGGCGGCGATCTGAATGAACATGTCGTGCGCCTGGAGCGGCGTGACTTCCTGCCCGTGCGCCAAACGCTCGCGCGCCACTTCGGACAACTCGCCCTCTGCAACCGTGTACGCGGCCAGTCCAATGCCCACCACAGGATGATCGGCGATGTAGCCGCGGCCGCGCTTCCATAACTCCAACCGTCCATTGTAGTCGCGGCCCGACCAGTTGTAGTCCTGCGTCGGATTGAGCAGCGTCGCGAGTTGAGTGCGGTACCGCGTGCCCCCAAGCACTCCGATCGCGAGCGCTCCAGCGAGCACGGCTCCAAATCGTACGCGCGCCGGTACGGCGCGATAGCGCAGTGCCATGAAGCCCAGCACCGCCGTGAGGCCAAGGAATCCGCCGCGCGAACCGCCGCGCGCGATGACGTACAGCAGCACCATCATCGTCAGCGCACCGAAGATGCGACGACTACGCCCCGCTTCGCGACGCAGGAAGTAGATCGCGAGCGGCAACGCGCACACAGCCAGGAGTGCAAAGTCGTTGCGATCGTACATCGCCAGATCGGTCCATCCTGTCGGACCAGTGGCGCGCGGCGCGCGCACCATCATCATCGCGGTGTACATCCAGCAGCCCGCGAGCGTGGCGAGCATGATCCACTCGAGATCGCGGCGATTCCGAATGCTCCCCGCGATGAGCACACCCAACAGAACTCGCGGCAGCAAATCCTTGAACAGGAAGACAGTGCTCAGCTGCGGATCGAGACTCGTAGGAATGCTTAGCACCATCAACGCGACGAGCGCCAGCAGAGGAGCGGTCACCGGCGTGAACAACCGCGTCAACGAGCGCTCGCCGCGCCGCGACAACACCAAGCCGGCAAGGCACGCGACGGCGCTCAGAATCATCAACCGCAGCGGCCCAAGTACCGGAAAGAGATCCGGAACGCGCCACAGATGACACACGACCGTCAGGCCGACACCGATCACGAGCAAGTCGGGCCGGCGATCGTCCGCGCTCGCGCGCGCTGCATTCGTCATGGGATGTACTTCACGATGTGTGGACCGAGTGCGGTCGTGACCGGGTATGGCAACCGTTTCCATAGCCGCGGTCCGAGCGCGTACGCCGAGTCGTTCGGCGACGGCGTCTTGGCGACGGGTCCGTTTCCGACGTCGTACCAATGGAGCGCTTCGTCGACCCCGCCCCAGCGTCGCTTGAATTCGTGCGTGCTGGTGCCGGGCGACGAGCGGCCGAAGTTGAATCGCGAAATGCCGGCGTCGATCGCGCGCTCGATGAACGCCCACGTGAGCAGCATGTTCGGGTGCATGGATCGATACGAGTCGAGCTGCGCCGCGTGCAGCAGGTGCACCTCGTCCTCGAACGCGAAACCGCACAAACCGGCGACGGCGGCGCCTTGATGGTACGCGCACGCGAGCCACATGCTGTCCGGGAACTCGTCGGCGATCGTCTCGAAATAGCGAAGCGAATGCGTCGGCGTGCCAAGGTCGCGCATGCGCAGCGCGAACAAGCGGAAGAATTCGTTCGTTTGATCCGCGCCGAACCGCACGGTGATGCCGGACTTCTGCGCCTTCCGCACCGCGCCGCGAACCTGCGAGCGGAGGCCGTCCCACGCGTCGCTCGCGCTGCCCGCGAGCGTCTTCACGACCGCGATCTTTCGATGCGACGCTTCCACACCGATGTTCAACGAAATCGCACTGCGCAACTCGAGCAATGTGCGGCGTCCCATCATCGAACGCGCCGAATCCACCAGCGCGCGCACGGCCGCATCATTCCCGAGTGGTCCCCCATAATCGACAAACGGCATCGAGACCAGAAAATCGCCGAACATCGCGCTCCGTACGCGCGCAACGGTCAGCACACCGGCGAGTAATCCATCGGCATCGCGCGCCTCGAGCGAGACACATTCATGCCCGTAAACGCGCTCGATAACGCGCCGCCATCCAAGAAGATGAAAATGCCGCGCGCCATCCTGACGGCGAACGAACGCGTCCCACTCCGTCGCGGTGCCGTCGAAGTTGCCCACCACAATGCGAGTGCCGCTCGACGTGCTCTCCGTCGCGCGCGTCGCAACGTGTGTCATGCGACGAGCACCGCGTCGCGCGGCGCCGGTCGCTCCAGTCGCGCGCGGAACGACGTGAAACGGAACTCACCGAGCAACCGCGCCACCCGCGCGGTTGTGCGCGACAGGCCGGTGTAGTGGCGCCAGCGCGTCAGCAGCGGTGCGTCGATCCGCGGTTGTTCGGGATCGAGCTCCCACGGATGGATGTAGAACACCGCCGCCTGACCGCGCCGCTCCGATTGCGCGAACGCGCCGCGCACGACGCGATACGGAAAGTGCCGCAAGTACGCGGCGCCCGCCGCGGGAATTCGCGCGCCGAATGCCTTGTACGTCGCGAGCGGAAACTCGAGCAACGTTCCGCTCGGACAGGTCACGACGTGAACGTCTGATGGCGCGTCCGGCGATCCGTAATCGATGCGATGAATCGGAAACCGGCTCGAGTCGTAGCGATACCCTTCCTCGACCAACACTTCGAACGCCCACTCGGAGCGCGGCAGAATCGAGAAATTCGGCGCGCGAAAGCCGACGACGTGCGTACCCGTGATGTCCTCGAGCAATCGCTTGGACGTGCGGAGCTCGTCGCGAAACTCCGCGGACGAAAGATGATAGACGCGCCGGTGCGTCATTCCATGCGACGCGATCTCATGACCGCATTCCGCAATGCGCCGCACGAGCGCAGGCCGGCGCTCGGCGACCCACCCCAACGTGAAGAACGTCGCGGTGGCGTTCGCGTCAGCCAGCAGCGCAAGCGCACGGTCCACATTGCGCTCGACGCGCGACGGCTGCGTCGCCCAGCTCTCCCGCTCGACGATTCCCTCGAACGCCGAAACTTGAAAGTGCTCTTCGACGTCGACGGTGAAGAAGTGCGCGATGTTGTGGGGCGACAGGGGCATCGGAACTGCTCGGGCGGCACCATCAGCGCCGCCCGACAGCCCCGATCAGTCGATCACGGAACCCGGTTCGGCGCGCTCTGCAGCGAGGGGAATCGGCTTTGCTTCAGCAGCACAACCGCTTCGCTCGCACGAAGTTCGACAGAGGTCACAGGGGCACCTACCGTGCCATCGGCATGGAGCGGCAAATAGCGATCATTCGTCGGCAGCGTGAGCGACGCCTTCGTCGCGTCGCCGAACGACGATCCATTCCCGCTCGGACGTACCATCACGAGTGCGCTGCCGAAATCGCGGCCCCACACTTTGTACGATGAGCCGCTTGCATCAGTCCCGCTCGCCACCACGGCGCGCGCGCCACTCGGGCTGCCGATGTTCATCTCGATCGCCTTGAGCCACTGCGTCGAGAACGCCGTGTTCCACGCGTCGTGAATGCCGAACTGCAGGTTCGCGGAATTCGACGGCACCACGAGATAGTAGCTCGCCAGCTGCCACAGCCGTTGACGATCCGCCGCGCTCGCGGAATTGCCCGCGTTGAACGAAGCGGGCAACGTCCCGCCCGACTCCATCTGCAACACGCGGCCCTTGGCGAGCTGCGCATCGATGAAGCTCCAACGGCTCTCCATCGAGTTGTTCGTCGGATTGTTGAAGAGCTCGAGCTCGGCGCCTGTCACCGCGTTCTGCATCGCCGCATCCCACGACGACGTGTACTCCGCCGTGTTGATCATGATCTTCTTCGACGAGCCGAGCGCCGACTGAATCGACGAGAGCTCGCCGACGATATCGTTCTGATAGTTCGTGAAGCTCGGATACTCGCGAACATTCTTGTTGCCGAGCTGGTCCGACATGTCGCCGGAGCCGTGCTCGTCGAGGAAGAGCCCGTCCGCATCGCCCATGTACTGCGCGAGCCGGCTCGCCTGATACGCGCGCAAGCCCGCATCGCCCGGATTCACCACCCAGCGGTCCTGCGTCCAGATGTGAATCGTGAGGCGGCAGTTCGGCGTCGCCGCGGTACCCGCCGGACACTGGCTGCCGTCGTGAAGGAACGCATTCTCGAGCGTGTACTGCGGATGCGCCGCGTACCACTGCGACATGTGCTGGGTGTACGACGTGGCCACGTTCTCGTTTTGCTGTCCGGGCTTGATCACCGACCAGTTGAGCGCGTAGCGAACCACCGAAACCGTCGGATTCGCGAGATGGTACGCCGCCACCGACGTCTTGTCGTCCGCGTCGAGCGTTACGTCGTCGAAGTGCGCCGCGGACCACGCATACTCCGTCGCACGCACGTTCGCGTCCGACTGATACTGAATGCGATAGTCGGAGACGTGAACGCGGATGTGCGACCAGTGCGGCGACTTGACGCTGTACGGCGTCGTCGGCGCCGAGGCGCTGCCCGTCGGATTTCCCTGCTGAGTGACACCGGTGGTGTCCGTCGCTGCCGGCGGCGTCTTCGTCGTGGTGTCCGGCTTCGTCTTGGTCGAGTCGCTCGGCGACTTCGTGCTGTCGCCGGCCGCCTTGATTTCCTTCGCGACGTTGCTGACGCCTTGCGCAACGACGTCGGTGAACGTGTTGCATCCGGAGAGAGTCACTCCGCACACGAGGAGCGCTACGGAAATCATGCTTGCCTTGACGCGGGACACCATGCTGCCAACCTCGACTGCAACCGTCCACCAAACACGAGCACGACACCGTGACTGGTGTCGTGCGTGGTCAAGTGAACGACGCGCGGCAGCGCGCTCGCGTCACGCCTCCAGAAGTGAAATTGCAGAGGGAATCTTTCGAGAATTCTCTCGAGCCCGCTCGACGGTGATATCGACTGCGGTGACGAGACGCTCCACGTCACGTTCCCAGTGATATCGATCACGAATTGCACGCCGGCCCGCTTCGCCCGCGGTGCGCCGGCGATCTTCATTGCGCAGCGACAACACCGCGTGAGCGAAGTCATGCACGTCGCGCGAACGATACGTCACGCCCGCGCCCGTCTCGTGCAAAATGCGCTCGACCGGCCGCGCGTCCGCCGCGACCACCGGAAGCCCAAGCGCCATGTAATCGAAGAGCTTGTTGGCGATCGTCGTGTGCCACTGCTCGCTCGTGTGATACGGCAGAATGCCGATGTCCGTTTGTTCCAGCGCGCGCACCGCTTCGCGGTGGTCGTCGACACGACCGAGGAACTGTACGATCGAGGTGTCGAGATTGAGCCGCTTCGCATGCTGCTCGAACACTTCGCTGTCGCGCCCGCCACCAATGATGCGCAACCGCGCATCAATGCCCTGCGACCGCAGCCGCGCAACTGCGTCGATCGCATCGCCCAACCCGCGCGGAATTTCCAGAATGCCGAGGTATCCGAGTACCAACGCGCCGTCAGGTTCGCGCGCCGTGCGCGACTCCGCGGGCACGACGCGCGAACGTGGCGGCGTGTTCGATACGACGCTGATCCGATCGGCGCCTAACCCCATCGCGCGAAGCCGGTCCGCCATCTCGTCGACGACGCACACCACGTGATCGATGTTCCGCAGCGTGTAGCGCTCCACCGCCGCCGTCGCCGCCGGATTTCGCACGACATAGTCGAGCGGCTTCTGCCGCTTTGCCGTGAAGATTTCCGTCATCAGCGCCGGATAGTTCTCGGCCATGTCGAGCATGACGGGAATGCCCAACCGCCGGCCGACGTGAATCGCGGTTGGCGCGAGTGGGAGATCGCGCACCATCAACACGTCGGCGTTCGCTTCCCGCGCCGTGCGTGTGAGATGCGAAACCCAGCGGGGGTTGAAGAAGAAGGGAAACTGAAGCGCCGCGTCCGCATATCGGCCGAGCGGCAGCGGGCGCAACCGATGCACCGTTGCCTCTGGCAGCTCTTCGCGCCGCGAGCGCCGCCCGAGATTGCGCGCGGTCAAATGCACCGAACGGCCTACGTTCGTCAGCGCGGCACACACTTTTTCGACGCGAACGTCCCACGGATACTCGTGGTTCCACACGTAGACGACGTTCGCCGCTTGTCCAATTGTCCGCTGCACCTACAGTCTCACTCGATTCACGACGGCGATCTCCGGTGCAGAGAGCAGGCCACTCTGCGCGAACAGCCTCCGCCGTGTAACTTTGGTGCGCATGACTTCCCCAACCTCTCCCGCCTCGGACGGCGACACGATCGCCTGTCCAGCTTGCCACGCCCAGGCGTCCGGCAAATTCTGCTCGAATTGCGGCGCGGCGCTCTCGGCCACGAAGTGCGCCGCCTGCGGCGCCGAGCTCCGTCCCGGCGCCAAGTTCTGCCATCGATGCGGCACTCCCGCCGGCGCCGAGGGCACCGGCGACCAGCGCAGCTTCAATTCGGCGCTTCCGTGGTCAGTTGCCGCGATCGCGCTCCTCGCATTCGTCGCGCTCGTCGCGGGCCAGCGATTCGGACGCAGTCAAGAGGCGACGCCCACGCCGACCGCCGATGCGAACGCCGCTCCCTTCGCCGGCGGCGGCGGTCAACCGCCCGACATCAGTAACATGTCGCCCACCGAACGGGCAGAACGCTTGTACAATCGCATCATGGCCGCGCACGAAAACGGCCACGCCGACACCGTCGCGATGTTCGCGCCGATGGCCATTCAGGCGTATCAAGCGCTCGATTCGCTCGACTTGGACGCACGTTATGACATGGGCCGCATCGCCGCGATTTCGGGCGACGAACAACTCGCGCGCGCCGAAGCGGACACCATTCTCGCCAAGCATCCGAACCATTTGCTCGGCCTCATTCTCGCCGGCAACGCGGCGCACATGCGAAAGGATGCGGCGGCCGAACGCTCTTTTCACGACAAGTTGGTCGCCTCCGCGGCGAGCGAACGCGCGAAGAATCTCCCGGAATACACCGCGCACGACAACGACATCGTCATCGCGCTGAACGCCAAGCAGCCCTGACGTAGCGCGGCGTCGCGCCGCGGCGCGCCCCGTAGCGCGGCGTCACACGGCGAAAATCGGCTCGCGCGACGCCGCGTACAACCCGCGCTGTTCACCGAGCGTCACGAGTCGCGTCACCGCGTCGGCATCAACGTCCATCGAGTAGTCGTTGACGTAAAGATCGATGTGCCTCTGCTGCACCTGCGGCGACATCTCCTGCGCATTCGCGCGCACGAAGTCAGCGCAACGCTCGGGATGCGCCCAGGCAAGCTGCAGGCTCGCCCGAATCTCGTCGTTCACCTGCCGCGCCACCTCGGCACCGAGCGAACGGCGAATGGCGATCGCGCCGAGAGGAATGGGACAGTTCATCTTCGCTTCCCAGACTTCACCGAGATCCGCCAGACACACGAGACCCTTGTCGGCGTAGGTGAAGCGGCCTTCGTGAATCAGCACGCCGCAGTCGACCTCGCCCGACAACACCGCAGCCTCGATGAGATCGAAGCGCATGGGAATCGTCTCGAAGTCGCCGCACAACCGCAGCAGCAGCGCGGCCGTCGTGCGATCGCCCGGAATTGCGACGCGTCCGCCCGGCTCGCGTTTGACGCTGCTCACGAGCAGCGGACCCACGCCAAATCCCGCGGCACCGCCGGCGCGCAGCAGCGCGTACTGATCGCGAATGCGCCCGTACGCCGCGACCGAAATCTTCGTCACGTCGAACTCACCACGCTCGGCGCGCAGATTCAGCGATTCGACGTCGTCCAGCTCGAGCCGATAGCGGTTGACCATCTGGCAGAAGATGAACGTATCGTTGGGACAGGGAGAGATCGCGAGGCTCAGCATTCTCGAGCTCCGTCCTCGATCCAGTGCACCAAGGCCTCGCGCGCCGCGCGCGCCGCATCGTTCAGCCGCCAGCGTCCGCGATCGCGATTGCCCACCGAATTCGAGATGCCTCGCACTTCTCCCACCTTCACCCCAATGAGTTTCGCGACGTGAACGATCGCCGCGCCTTCCATCGATTCGACCGCGCCACCGGTCCGCGCGACCAGCGCGCGCGCGACGTCATCGGTGCCGGTGCACGTCGCACACGTCACAAATCGCACGCGCCGCGCTGCCGGAAACAGATCGAGCGGCAGCTCATTGTATAGCGGAGCGGCGCCGGCGATGACCGGGAAGCCGAGCGCCTCCATGTCCAGAAAACCCTCCGGCGAATCCGCCCCGAGGTCGCCGTACGTCTCGGACTCGGCGCACACGACGTCGCCTGGCTCGAGGTTCGAACCCGGGTAGGCGCCACCGACCCCGCACCCGATGACGGCCGCCACTTTGTTAGTCGCCAGAAAACGTGTGAGCATGAACGCGGCGTTGACGAGTCCAACGCCCGTCTGGAGGAGTGCGATGGGGCGCCCGCCGATCTCGCGTGGGAGGTCGCCGCCTTCGAGTGGAGTCGAGTAGCAAACAACTATCGGCGTAGTATTTAGCGACATTATCGCGCCACTATAACACCATTATTGTGATTGGATGTCAGCTCGCCGGGCGATCATGCGAATGGTGGTGATGTCCTTGGGCATGCTCCGACTCGTGCCCCAGCGCATGACGCACCCACCCAATTACCTTCGCCACCCGCGCCCCCAAACCCCGCGCCCGCTCCTCGGCACTCGAACCCCTGGGTTGCGCCGCGATCAGGCCACCTGCGCGCGCGAGCGCCGTCAGCATATCAGCATTCTCGTCGCCGGCGACACCGAACACGACATTCGTCATCGGCTCGCCGTCGTCCAGCGCATCCAGCAGCGCACCGAGCTCGTGGCCCGACGACTCGGGACCGGGACCCACCAGGACCACACCGTCGTAGTCGCGCAGCGCGTCGAAGGACTCGAGTCGGCGGCGATCCGACGCGCCGCTGCCGCCGTCCACCACCGCGCGCACGTCCACCTCGGTGAATCGCACACGCTTCGCACCGTCGGCGACAACGTCCGCCATGTTCGCCGCGTAGCTGTCTGCCGAGGAGAAGAGAACGAGAAGTTTTGGCACGAGTGCTCTCCGACGTTTTCAATCTGCATCCGGACCGTGGTGGATGCAGCGAGATGCAATGACGAGCTTCTTGACGAAGCGCCCGGCCAAGTATACTAAGGCGTTGAAAATCTCCGATGCGTTGGGCCACGCGCATTCGGTATGAGGCATACGACGTGCAGCCGTCATCACGGCCGTGTGTCGACCCATTCGCTGATCACTATCCTCTCAGGAGGCGGGCATGCCGCGGGGTGACGAGTTGCATGAGGAGTACCGATTCTCTGATCGTGACGACGACGTAGACGATCTGGGATACGGCGGAGGTGGTGGTGGTGGAAGCTCGTCGTACGACGACGACGACGAGGAAGACGGCGGCTGGATGACGCACAAGGATGACAGCGACGACCTGTGGGATAGCGCCGACGATGTCGACGACGACGAAGAGGAGCCGGCCACGTTCGAGGCCGGCGAGGAAGAAGAGGAAGACGAAGACGTCCTGAGTGCGCCGCGTCGCGGTCGCCCCGGGCGTCCCGCGGGTTCGGGCGCAGGCGGCGGCGGTGCAGCCGCGGGCGGCGGCGCCGCGTCGGGTGGCGGATCCGGAAACGCGGCTTCGACATCGGGAGGCGGCGCGGCATCGTCCTCATCGTCCTCGTCCGGCGGTGCAGCCGCGAAGTCGTCGGGTTCCAAATCCGCACCGGCCAAATCGGCGCCCGCGAAGTCCGCGCCCGCCAAACCTACGCCTGCGAAGTCGGCACCTGCGAAGTCGGCCCCAGCCACGACCGCAAAGAAATCATCCGGCGGCGGACAGCAATCAGCGCCAGCCAAGAAGGGCGGCGCCAAATCAAGCGGCGCGTCCGCGAAGGGCGGCGCGAAGGGTGGAGCAAAGAAGCCAGCCGCCAAATCGAGCGGTCCGGCCAAGAAGGCGGCGGGCGCCAAGAATAGCGCCGCCAAGAAAGGTGGAGCGAAGAAGAGCGGCGCGGCCAAGAAGGGCAGCGCGAAAAAGGCCGGCGCGGCCAAGAAAGGCGGCACCAAGAAGGGCGGCGCCAAGAAGAGCGGGAAGAAGTCGCGCCGTTAGACGCCGACAGGAAGCGTTCGCACGACTACCAACGAAGACAGCGGAGCGTCGGCATGCGCGCTCCGCTGTCTTTTCGCTTCGGTTAATATGAACCTGTAACGTCCACTCCTCTCTCCTTCCCACACGGCTCCGTGGACATCGAATCGCGCACCGACACGCCGATCACCGCGCGAACGCTGCGGCGAGAGCGCGTCAAGGCGTCTCAGCATGTCGCCGCCGCGATCGCGCACGAGTTGCGCAACCCGGTGTTCGCCATTGCGTCTGCCGCGCAGCTCCTGCGCTATCGCAACACCGACGACCCGCTCATCGAGCGGAACCTCGGCCGCATTCTCCGCGAGACGGAGCGTCTCAACGCTCTCGTGTCGGCACTGCTCGAGTACGGACGTCCCGCGCCGGTACGTCTCGAGCCCGCGAATCCCGACGACGTCTGGACCGACGTCCTCGCGTCCAATCGCGGCATCCTCGAGAGCAAGGCGCTCCTCGTTCAACACACCCCCGCCGACCCGCGAGCAACCTGCGCCATCGACGCCGAGCAGCTCGCGCTGGCGCTGAGCAATGCCCTCGTCAATGCCATTGACGCGGCGCCCGAAGGGAGTGATCTCACGATCGCGTCGTCGGTCGATCGCGACGGCGCCTGGCGGTCGCGTCTGCACAACGATGGCCCGGCCATCCCCGCCGACACGCTGTCGCACGCCTTCGAACCTCTCGTTACGACGAAGCCCGGTCGCGCCGGCATTGGCCTGGCCGTCGCGCACCGCGTGATAAACGACCACGGCGGCAATCTGTCGCTCGACAGCGCCGAAGGCTCGGGCACGACGCTCACATTTTCCCTGCCGAGCCTGCGTCTCCCCTGACCGCGGTCGTGCGCGTTATTGTTCCTTGCGCGTTCGGCTCGTTGGCTTCTCGTTCTCGTCGCCGGCTCACGGCTTTGCTTCCCTTCGCGGTACATGGCTGAATCACCCATCGCACTTCTCCGCGCCCACGCCAAGCAGGCGCCGTGGAACGCGCGCGGCCTCGCCGCGCAGGTGACCGCGCTCGTCGATGCCGCTGGCGTGCGTCCGACCAATGCGTCGGCACGCGCCGCGCCGAGCGCGCGATCGATTCGGTTCTACGTCGCGAATGGATTGCTCGAACGCCCCGAGGGGACCGGCACCGCCGCGACCTACAATTACCGCCACTTCCTTCAGCTTCTCGCCATCAAGATCCGCCAGCGCGAAGGCGTGACGCTCGACACGATCAAAGGCGAGATGAAGGAAGTGACGGGCGACGCACTCGAGCGCCGCGTGGCGTCATCACTCGCCGCGGCGCTCGGCGCCACGGTCGAGACGCGCCGGCAGGCCGTCGATGACGATGCGCCCGCGAGCTGGCGGCGAGTCATGGTGGCGGACGGGGTCGAACTGCATGTTCGCGAGGATTCGCCGTCGTCCCGAGAAGCAGCGCTCGTCGCCATGCGCGAAGCCGTGCGCGCGGCACTCGGCCGCGAGGATATTCGCTAGAGCAGCCTAGAGCAGTCGCGACATCAACGTGGCGATGCTCTCGACCAGCTTCGTCCATCGCGAGCGATGCCGGAACTCGTCGAGCTTGATCTCACGCGCGTAGCGGAGATCGTCGAAAAAGATCGAGTCCATTTGCGCGCCGAAGGCCGTGTCCAACACCACGAGATTCGACTCGTTGTTGAACGCCATCGAACGATTGTCGAAGTTCATCGAGCCGACCGAGCTCCACAAGCCATCGGCCACGATGGTTTTCGAGTGCAGCATCGTCGGCTGGTACTCGTAGATCTTCACGCCGCGGCCGAGCAGCTCCTCGTAATAGTGTCGGCCCGCGTACCAGGTGGTCTTCACGTCCGTTTTCGAGCTCACGGTCAGCACGCGAACGTCGACGCCGCGACGCGCGGCGCGCTCGAGAAGCTTTCGAAAATCCTCATCGGGAACGAAGTATGAATTCTCGATGTACAGCGACTTGCGCGCGCCGCTGATCGTGAGGGCCAGAAATCGTTCGGCGGGCGTGCTCCCCGTCGTCGGCGCCGTATACAGCAGCCCGGCGCGCGTCGGTCCAACGGGCTGAAATCCGCTGGACGGAAAGAAGAGCGGACCGGTGATCAGCTCTCCAGTCGATTCCGCCCACGCGGCGGCGAATGCGGCCTGGAGTTGCATGACCGCCGGGCCTTCGAATCGCACGTTCGATTCGCGCCACTGCTCGTCATGATGTCCATCGCCGAGCCAATAGTCGGCCAGGCCGAAGCCGCCCTCGTACCCGACGCGCCCATCGACGACGACGACGCGCACGTGGGAGCGCGTCGCGGCGTTGGAGATGGTGGACCAGCGCAGTGGCCTGAGCTTCGCCACTTTCACGCCGGCGTCTGTCAAAGATTTCAAATACTCGTCGGACAGGTGCTGCGAGCCGAACGCGTCGATGAGAAAGAGCACGCGAACGTTCGCGCGCGCCCGCTCGCGAAGCACCGCGGCCATGCTGTCCGCTACTTTGCCGGGCAGCGAGTAGTACATCTGCACGGTGATCGTGTGCTGCGCCGACCGCATGTCGCGCCAGAGCGAGGGGTAGATGCCGTTGCCGTTGTTCGCCTGCTGTACGGCATTACCCTGGAAGATGTGCGTACCGGTGAACAGCTCGAACGTCCGCTCGAACAGCGAGTCGCTGATCGCCGGCGGCCCGGAGTCCGACAGCGTCGAGACATAGCTGACGGGCGTGCCCCGCGTGATCGACAGGCCGCCAATGAGGGCCAGGGAGGCCACGAGGACAACAATTACGATGATTCCGGCGCTTTTCAGGCGGGACATGTCAGGTGAATCAATAACAGGCTTCGTGCCAGCCCGAACGTGTCATCCTCGCGCCGTAGGCCCGAGGATCTGCTTTTCCTCCGGCCAGGATTGCGCCACCTTATGAGCATGTTCAACGGTACAACGGTCCTCCTGACAGGAGTCGGCGCCGAAGGCCAGGTCGGCGAGGTCGTCGCGCAAACGTTCGCTCGACTCGGCGCCGCGCTCGTGTTGGTCGACCGCACCGCGCAGCACGTCGAGGCGCGAGCAGCCGCGATCGTCGCTTCGGGCGCGCACGCGCGCGGCTACGCCTGTGATCTCAGCGACCCGAGCGCGGTCGACGATCTCGCCGAACGCGTACGCGCCGATCACGGCGGCGCACTCGCGGGCCTCGTCCACATGGCCGGCGGTTTCGCGATGAGTGGTCCCGTCGCCGAAAGCGATCCCGCGATCTGGTCGCGCCAGCTCTTGATCAATCTCACCACGGCGTATCTCACATCGCGCGCGTTTTTGCCGCAGCTCCGTGCCGGCCGCGGCGCGCTCGTGTTCTTTGCATCCGAGGCGGCGCTTCCGGGCGCAAGCGTTGCGAACAAGGCCGCGTACGCTGTCGCGAAATCCGGCGTCGTCACGCTGATGCGAGCCATTGCCGCCGAGGAGCGAAAGACAGGCGTGCGCGCGAATGCGATCGCGCCCACGTCGATTCGTACGGCGACCAATGTCGCCGCCATGGGCGATGACGTTCGATACGTCGAACGCGAACAGGTTGCGGATCTGGTGGCCTTTCTCTGCTCGAGCCGCGCCGGCGCCATCACCGGTTCGCTCATTCCGCTGGGATGACGCCGCCTCGATGACGACGCACGCATGATGATGCTCCCGGCGAAGCGACGCTCTCACGCGCGAGTGGTGCATCTGGACCGCTCGATCGAGGAGTTTCCGCTGTTTCGCCTGAGCGACACGGCCGAAGAGTTGGTCATCTCCTTCGCCACGGCGGATGGCGGCCGGTGGCGCGTCCTCGCGAGCCCCGGCGAACGATTGCCCGGCACCTTCGATCAGGACGTGTACATCGAGCTGATGCGCCGTTTCGACGAGGCGGGCTCGCCGAGTGACGGTGCGCTCACGTTCACGCTTCATGCGTTCCTGCGATCGATGGGCCGGCAAGCCGACGGCCGCACCTACGAGCAGCTGCGCGCGTCGCTCACGCGTCTCGAACGCACAGTGCTTCAATCCGAGCACGCGTATTACGATGCCGTGGTGTGCGGGCCGGTCGACGTCAGCTTCACGCTGCTCACGTCCGTCATGATCGAGCGCCGGCGATCGTCGGAGCGCGATCAGCTCGCGCTCTTCCCCGCCGTCGTCGCCGCGGAGCCGGGCGAGGCGCGCGTCGTCATCTCGCCGCTCGTGCGACAGAACATCGCCGCGCGCTACGTCGTGCCGATGAACGTCGGCAGATATTTCTCGCTTCCATCGCCTGTTGCACGCCGGCTCTTCCGACTGATCGAGGTCGCGCGCGCGAACGGAGTTCTGACCTGGCGCGTGTCGCTCGACCGCCTGCGCGAGCAACTGCCGCTCTCCCAACGCTATCCCTCCCATCTGCAGCGGGTGCTGCAACCGGCGCACGACATGCTCAAGGAAGGCGGCCTCATTCGCGAGGCGATGGTTCGGCAGCAGCAGCGCGAGTGGTTCGTCGATTACGTCCTGGCGGGTCGATCGGCTGGGAGCAAGAGCGCCTAAGGCCCATCAGCGCTAACGGGGTGAACCCCGTTTGTTTGATAGGGTATAATCCCGCAGCCATGTCGACCAAACTCGAGAAGACCATCCGCCGCGAGATCGAAATCGATGGCGAGCCATTCACCATCGCGATCTCTCCAGCCGGCTTTCGCCTCACGAAAAAGCGGTTTCGCTCCGGCGTGGCATTATCCTGGAAGATGGTGTGGGCCCGGTTCGGTGCTCAGGACGACGCTGCTACACCTGTGGGCGTCATCGAGGACCGCTGATCGGGCCGTAGGCGTTGCGCCACCGTTGGGCTCGCCGTCGTTTTATCCCGGGTTATCGTTCGGGACACCAGGTACACCTACGCTGGAACACTCGCATGCCACGTTTTCGTAAGGCCGCGCTGATCGGCGCACTGGCCATCCCGGTCGTCGCCGGCGCATTCATTCTGCAATCACGGTCTCAGCAGCAAGGCGCGCTGCTGCTCGATCAGGTGATGAGTCTCGTCTCCGATCGATTCGTGGACACGCTGCCGCTTCCAGACGTCTATGAGAAGGCCGCGCGTGGCCTGGTCAAAGAGCTCAACGATCCATACAGCGAGCTCATGTCGCCACGCGACCTCAAGCAGTTCAACAGCCGAACCGGCGGGCGATACGGCGGACTCGGCATGCTCATCGAGCAGGATCCGACGACGAAGCTCGTCCGCGTCGTCACGGTCTACCCGAACACGCCCGCCGAGAACGGCGGCGTCCGTGAAGGTGACATGATCATTCGCGTCGATTCGACGTCGACGCGAGGCTGGACGATCAATCAAGTCTCCGATTCACTCACCGGCATCATCGGAACTCGCGTACGCGTGTCGTTCGCCCGCCCCGGTGTGACCGAGCCGATCACGAGCAACTTCACGCGCGCCGAGATTCACATTCCCGCCGTGCCGTTCACGCTCACGCTCGGCAACAAGATTGGCTACATCCCGCTGCAGCAATACAACGAGAACGCGTACGACAATCTGCTCGCGGCCGTCAAGCAGTATCAGTCGCAGGGCGCGCGCGGTCTGATCATCGACATGCGCGGCGACCCGGGCGGCATTCTCGAGCAAAGTCTCGACATCGCGAACATGTTCCTGCCGCAAGGTTCGCTCATCGCGGCCGTGAAGTATCGCGAAGGGCCCGCGCAGTCGGAGCAGGCGAAGAATGCACCCGTCGCCGCAACGATCCCCCTCGTGATTCTCGTCGACGATCGCACTGCTTCGGCAGCCGAGATCGTGACCGGCGCGCTGCAGGATCATGACCGTGCGCTCGTCGTCGGCCAGACGAGCTTCGGCAAAGGTCTGGTCCAGGGCGTCTACAATCTCGACGGCGGGTACGCGCTCAAGCTGACGACCGGCAAGTGGCTCACGCCGAGCGGTCGATCCATTCAGCGTCCGCGGAAGTTCGTGAACGGCCAGTTCGTCGAAGACACGCCGGACAGCAATGAAACCAACGCGTCGAAGAAGAATCGGCCGCCCTATAAGTCGGACGCGGGACGCGTGGTCTACGGCGGCGGTGGCATCACGCCCGACGTGATCGTGCAGGACGACACGCTCACGACCGCCGAGCAGACGTTCCTCAAAACGATCGCGCCGAAGGGTCAGGATTTCGTGACCGTGCGCGACGACTACGCCACCGAATTGGCAAAGTCGGCGTCGCCGAACTTCACAGTGCAGTCGTCGTGGCTCAACGAGTTCTACAACCGGCTGCAGTCCAAAGGCGTGACCGTCGACCGCAAGCAGTACGACGCGGCCAATCGCTACATGACCCGCGTCCTCGAGCAGCGCGTCGCACACTTCGTCGCCGGCGACTCGAGCGCCAAGCGCCGCGACCTGCCGTACGACGCGCCGTTGCGCCGCGCCATCGATCTGCTCGATCACGCGAGCTCGCAACGCGAGCTCTTCACCGCGGCCGGCGAAACGTTGGCCGGTGCCAGCACCCGGACTGCCGCAGCGCCAAAGAAGCCGTAAGTTCCGGGGCATGCGAACAGCGCCCCGTCTCACCGCCGCTACGATCGCCATCGTAGCGGCGGTTTCTTCATGTGGCTGTCATGGCTCGAGCGTCACGCGAGTCCAGCCCGAAGCGGGCGAGCGTCACCTCACGAACATTCGCCAGCTGACGTTCGGCGGCGAGAATGCCGAAGCGTATTTCAGCAGCGACGGCAAGCGCCTGATCTTTCAGTCGACGCGTGACGGCCGCAGCTGCGATCAGGAATTCGTGATGAACGCCGACGGCTCGCACGTGCGACGCGTGTCGACCGGGTTCGGCAAGACCACGTGCGGCTACTTCTACGGCGGCGACGCGAACATCTTCTTCGGCTCGACGCACGCCGCCGATACCGCGTGCCCGCCGAAACCCGATCCGTCGAAGGGTTATGTGTGGGGACTGGATCCGTACGACATCTACACCGCGCGCCCCGACGGCTCCGGACTCACGCGCCTCACGAACTACGGCGTGTATACGGCCGAAGGGACGCTGTCACCGGACGGGCAGACGATCGTGTTCACGTCGCTCAAGGACGGAGACCTCGACATCTACACCATGCGCGTCGACGGCTCGAACCTGAAGCGGTTGACGACGGCACCGGGCTATGACGGCGGCGCGTTCTTCTCGCACGACGGGAAGCAAATCGTGTATCGCGCGTGGCATCCATCCGACACGGCGCTCACGAATTATCAGGATCTTTTGCGGCAGCGGCTCGTTCGTCCGAACCGCATGGAGATCTGGGTGATGAACGCCGATGGATCGAACCAGCATCAAATCACGAACCTGGGCGGCGCGAACTTCGCGCCGTACTTCACGCCGGACGACAAGCGGATCATTTTCTCGTCGAACTACAAGAATCCTCGAAGCCGGAATTTCGAGCTGTATTTGGTCGACGCCGACGGTTCGCATCTCGAGGCCGTAACGAACCATCCGGAGTTTGACGGATTTCCAATGTTCAGCCCGGATGGAAGCGAGTTGGTGTGGGCGTCCGGGCGCTCGTCGAAGCCGGGCGAGTTGAATCTGTTCATGGCGAACTGGCGACCGTAAACATTTATTGCTTGCCGACCGGCCAGAGCTGGGGATTAGATTGCAGGGCTGAACCTCAATCCCCCGCAGTTCTCCTCTGTCCGATCGACGGATTGTTAGCCGACGAAGGCTGACCGCAGTGATGCGTCCCCGCTGATCCCGGAACGGTATCGTTAATGTCGCGCAGAATTCGGCTCGGCGAATCGCTCGTCGAAGCGGGCCTCATCACTCCAGGCCAACTGGAAGAGGCCCTCAAGCGTCGACTCACGACAGGGGAACGCATCGGCGAAGCGCTCGTCGGACTCGGCTACATTTCCGAGCGCGACCTGCTCAAGACGCTCGCCGCCGACGCTGACATTCCGTACCTCGAACCGCGCGAGCTGATCGTCGATCCGACAGTGACAGGCGATGTGCCGCCGGCCGTCGCCCGCTCGCAGCACGTGGTTCCACTCCGCATGGAGGCCAAGGCCCTCCTTGTCGCGATGGGCAACCCGTTCGACGTCGGCGTCATTCGCTCACTCGAACGATCGACTGGAAAGCACATCCGGGTCGCGGCGGCTGATCCTGCCGAGATTGCGCAGCTCGTCGAGACGGTGTATGGTCGTGGCGGCACTACACAAACAGCATCATCGCAGTCTGGCGCCAGTGAGATCGCCGCCCGCGCCCGGTCGACATGGACGCAAAACGCAGCGCCGACCGCCGCCGTCACCACTCCCCGCCAGGCGCCAGCGACCGGTAGCGAAGACAGCATGACGGCCGCCGAACTCGCGGACGAGATCATCCGACGCGGCGTGACCGTGGGCGCGACCGACATTCACATCGAACCCCTCGAGGAGATCGTCCAGATCCGCTACCGGGTCGACGGCCTGCTGCAAAACGGACCGTCGTACCCGAAAGCACTTCAGGCATCACTGCTCAGCCGCATCAAGATTCTCTCGAGCCTGGACATCGCCGAAAGCCGCTTGCCGCAGGACGGTCGGGTGCGCACGCGCGTAGAGGGACGGTTGATCGACCTTCGCGTCTCGACCTTTCCGACGGTGCATGGCGAGGACACGGTGCTGCGCGTGCTGGACCGGAGCCGAGTCAACCTCAAGCTCGAATCGCTCGGCATCAACCCGACGGACATGGCGCTGCTGCGCGACGCGCTGAACAAACCGTTCGGTTTGCTTCCCGTTACGGGCCCAACCGGATCCGGCAAGACGACGACGCTCTACTCGGCACTGCTGGAGATGAACACCGGCGAGCGCTGCCTGATCACGCTCGAAGATCCCGTCGAGTACGAGGTCGAGCGCATTCGCCAGTCGCAGATCAACGTCCGCGCTGGGTTGACGTTCGCATCGGGTCTTCGCTCGATGCTTCGGCACGATCCGGACGTCATTCTCGTTGGCGAGATGCGCGACCAGGAAACGGTTCAGATCGCCTTGAGCGCCGCGCTTACCGGCCACCTCGTATTGACGACGCTGCACACTACGACCGCCGCCGGCGCCATTCCGCGCCTGCTCGATATGGGGGCGGAGCCGTTCATCGTGGCGTCGGCGATTTCACTCGTCGCGTCCCAGCGCCTCGTTCGAACGCTCTGCGCCGACTGCAAGGCGGAAAACGACGTACCCGACGCGATTCGTCAGCGCTTCGCGCTCGATGGCTCGAAAGTTTATCGGCCGAACGGCTGCAAACTCTGCCGTAATACCGGCTTCCGTGGGCGAATAGGCATCTTCGAGTTTTTGCCAATTACCGAGGAAATCGTCTCCGCCATATATGAGAGACGGTCGTCGGAAGACATTCGCCGCCTCTCCGGTCGTCCCACTCTTCTGGACGATGGCGTTTCGAAGGTGCGATCCGGGCTTACCACGCTCGATGAAGTACTTCGGGTCACCGCATAGCATGACACACGAATAAGCGTTCGAGGATTTGGTGCCGGATTTCTGGTATAGCGCTCTGACTGACGCCGGCGTGGTTCGCGAGGGAGTGTTGTTCGCTCCCGACGAGACCACGCTCGAGAATCAGCTCCGTGAGAAGGGCGCCTTCCTCATTCGCACGGAAGTTCGCGAAAAGCGCGCTGCGGTCCGCACGACCACCGACGGCAAGGTCGATCGCAAGGAACTGCTCGCGTTCCTGGAGTATGTCGCGGGCTCGTTCGACGTCGGCATTCCCATTCTCGAAGCGCTCGACGACGTCGCGAAGCGCCTGCAGTCCAAGCGGCTGCGCAAGATCATCGGCGAGATTCGCTTCGCCGTGTCCGAGGAAGGCAAGAGCCTCTCCGGCGCGATGTCCGAGCATCCGATGGCGTTTCCGGAGCTCTGCATCGGAACCATTCGCGCCGGCGAAGCCAGCGGCGAGTTGGGCTACGCGCTTCGGCAGCTCGTCGAGTACATGGACTGGCAGGAGACGATCGCCTCGCAGCTCAAGCAGGCGACCATGTATCCGGTCATCGTCGTCGGCGCGGTCACGCTGCTGGTGATCGGCTTGATCGGCTTCGTGTTTCCGCGCATTCTGCCGCTGCTCAAGGGACAGAAGACCCTGCCGCTGCCGACGCGCATCATCCTGCGTGCGTCGGAAATCGTGCGCGCCGACTGGCTCGCGGTTCTGGTCGTGTTCAATGCGATCGTGCTCACGGTGTATTTCATCCACCGCACGCAAAAAGGCCGGTTGTTCATCGACGGTCTCGTGCTGCGCCTGCCGGTCGTTGGCGGCGTCATCCGCGACGTCAACATGGCGCGCGTCGTCACCTATCTGAGTCTGTTCTATCGCACCGGCGTGGAGCTCGTGCTGTCGCTCGAGATCATCGAGCGCATCATCACGAACCGCGCGGTCTCGCGGGCCGTCGGCAGCGCGCGCGAACAAGTCATTCAAGGCATCTCGATCGCCTCGGCACTCGGACAATCGGCGCTCTTCCCCAACGTCGTGCTGCGCTCCGTCGCGCTCGGCGAAGCGACGGGTAATCTCGATCAGGCACTCGCTCGCACCAAGGAATTCTACAATCGCGAAATCCCCGCGTCGGTGCGGCGCATGATCACCGTGCTTCAGCCGCTGCTGATTGCGATGATCGGCGGTGTCATCCTGATGGTGGCGCTCGCGATCATGCTGCCGATTCTCAACATCTACGCGTCGATCGGAGTGCGGCATTGAGCGCGTCCATTCGCCACTTCGGCGCGCTCATCGCGCACGACAGCGTTGCGCTCGTCGAGTACGACGCCGAGCGGATGGGGCTGCGCGTGATCGATCAGTGGGTTGATGCGACGCGGTCGGCGTCCATCGATCAGGCGATCGACCGGCTCCGCGCGCTTCTGGAATCAGTAGACGCGCGCATGGCGTCGATCGCATTGGCGGTCGAGCAGTTTGGTGTGTTTCAGCATTCGATGACGCTGCCCGCGGCGACCGATGAGGTGCTGCGGCCGATCGTGCGTCGCGAAGTACAGCGTGTGTTCGGCGTCGCCGATCCCGTCGTCGCGTTCACGCGCGGCGCCATCGACGAGCGGCGCGAGCCGTCGCGCGCGGATGCGCGCACGGCGCCGCATCAGATTCTCGTGGCCGGTGCACCACAGGAAACCATCAACGCGCTTCGCGATCGCCTCGCCGACAAGACTGTCAACGTCGAGTGTGTGACGGTCGTCCCCAAGGCGATGCACAGCCTGTACGACGCAACGGGTGGCGCGCTCGAGCCGACCGCCGTGCTTGTGTGTCTGGAAAGCGGACCGCACCTGGCGTTCTTCCTCGAAGGGCGTCTCGAGATGGCGATCGATCCCCCGATTGCGCTCGAGGGCGATCGCCCGAGCGTCGAGATGATTCTCGATCAGGTCGAGCGTGGCGCCGTCTACTTCCGGCAGCAATTCCGCGGCGCGACGGCGTCGCGTGTTCTGCTCGCGGCTTCACCGAAAGACTACGAGGAGCTCGCGTCGGCCCTCCAGTCGCGGCTGGGCGCGCATGTGAAGCCGTTGTTCTCCGGCGTGACGGCACCGGAAGCGGTGATCGCGATGGGCGCGGTCCTCGAGGCACGGCAGGCCGCCCCGCTCGATCTCTTTCCTCATCCGCCGACGGTCGCGGAGCGCGTCCGCAACTTGATGCGTGGTCCAAATGCGGCGGTAGCCGCGAGCGTGGCCGCGGCGGCATTAGCGATCCTGTTCGCGGGGCGACAGGTCACTTCGTTGCATGGCGATCGCGCCGCGACGGAACGCTTGCGCAATTCGCTCAAAGCAACGATTCCGACGGTCGAGCCCATGCGGCAAATCGCGGAACGGCGGTCGGACTTTGCGAAGCAGGTCGAATATGTGCGCAGCGTACAAGGCGAACGCAGCGCGCTCGCGCAATCACTGGTTGCGATCGCGTCCACGACACCCGACGCCATTCGATTCGACAGCCTGCACGTCACTCGCTCGGCCACTGGTTGGAACGTGATCGTCGCCGGTGCGGCGAAGGGTGCGAGCGGCGCGCAAGCCGTGCGGTCGCTCGACGGATTCTTTACCTCGCTGCGCATGCGCGACGGTGTGAGCGACGCCAATCTCGACCGTCTCGACTATCCCGCGACGAACGACACGACCCACAAGGCGCCGACGGCGGTCGTCATACAATTTCGCGCATCGTTCGCACTCGCTCGTCCGTCAGGGGCGTCGCACTGATGGCGATGACCATGGCCGACGTTCGCTCGAGCTTCCAACGCTATGGTGTGCGAGGCGAGGCGATGGGAGTCGCCGCGCTGGCTATCGTCGCGTCCGCGATCGTCGGCGTCGCCGCGCAACGGCAGCGTTCGTCGCTGACGCTGGAACTGAATCGCCTGCGCGCCGACTCGAGCGAAGTCGCGAATTTTCGCGCCGCGTTTCGGCCGGCGACGCTCGAGCCGACGACGCTTCCGGACTCGATGGCCACGTCAGTCGATCGCGCCGATCGCGTAACGCTGGCGCAGGATATCGCGACGGCAGCTGAAGGTGCTGGGCTCCGCGACGTACGAGTTCGGTTTGGCGGCGCGGATTCCAGTGGATCAGCTCCGCCGCCTCTGCCGCAGGTAACCGCTGATCCGCCGACCGTGGCGAGCTATACGCTCGTGCTCGAGTGCAGCGGCGGCCTTGGCGCCGTCCTCTCGGTCGTTACACATCTCCCGCCGTCCATCGCGCTGGAACGCGTGTCCGCGGTTGGCGACAAGGGTAATGGCGCGTCGTATCTGCTGGCGTTCGCGGTGCTCGAGCATCCGAAGGATTCGAAGGATCCGAAGGATTCGAAGGCGGGACAGCATGGCTGAGCCCGCGCAGCGCTGGCTCGGCATCGCGACGGCGGCGGTGCTCGTCGTGTCATTCGTGGCGTGGCGCTCGGTTCGGCCGCCGAGTGCGTCGGGTCCGGGACGCTTCGCGGTCCCCGCGCCGGTGCCGAGCCCGCAGCTCGCGCAGCTCATGCCGTATGCGGCGCCGCTCGCGGACAGCGTTCGTATCGCACCCGCGCCCGCTGATTCAATCGTCGTTCGTCGCGACCCGTTCGGCGACGTAATCGTGCCGACGCCGGTGGTTCGGCGTCATACGGTGGTAGCGGGTCCGGTAACACAACAAAGTGAAGGCACCCTGTGGGATGTCACCGCCACGCTCACGTCTGGTACGCGACGCGCCGCGGTGATCAACGATGCATTGATTTACGTCGGCGATCCGCTGCCAGGCGGCGGAAAGCTCACGTCGGTCGAGCGCGACCGCGTCGTCGTAACCGACGCCCAAGGCAAACCGCATACGGTTGCCGTGAAGGAGGATAACGGATGAGGTCGACGATGACTCGCGCGCTACAAGCGCTCCGGACGACGACGATGTTCGCCGCTGGACTGGCGGCCGCGGCGTGCGCCAGCAGCGGTGCGGCCGCTCGGCAGGTGCACACCACGGTTCACGTCGAACCGACGGCACCGGTCGTTCAACCGCAGGGAAGCCCAGCTGCGGTGAGTGTCTCGCAACCAGGCCAACCTGCGGGAGCGGCGCCGGCGTTGCCTCAAGTGGCGACGGCTGCCGGACCGCAGTTGTCGGCCGCGCCCGAGCGTCGCATCCGCGAGATCAATGTCCCGGATGGAACTCCCATCGCGACGGCGGTGACGCAGCTCGGATCGCAGCTCGGATTGACGGTGACCGTCGATCCCGCTGTGCACGGCACCGCGCACGCGAATTTGCGCAATGTCACGCTCGAGGAGGCGCTGCACGAGTTGGTCTCGCGCAACGGTGCGCAGTATCAGCTGCAAGGAACCGTGCTGCGTGTCGTTCCCATTCGCATGGAGAGTCACACGTTTCATCTCGATTATGTCGCGCTGTCGCGTATCGGCACAATGAGCACAGTCGTGCAGCGACGGTTGTCGAGTGCGGGTGTCGCAACACCGGGCACGAACACCGGATTGAGCGCGCTCGGCGCCGGCGCCGCGGCGGCGGCCAGCGGCGGCGACGTGCTCACGGCGCAATCGGTCGCGGACGTGTGGCAGGATATCCGCGTCGCGCTCACGGGAATCATGGCGTCGGGCCAGCCGGCGCAGGGCACAGCGTCGGGCAACGCGAACAACGCGAACGCGCCGACGACTGGTGCGGCGGGCGAATCGCAGACGTCGACGGGCGGGATCAACGCCGCGCAGCAGGCGGCGTCCGGTGCGGGCGGCGGTCCGTCTGCCTCGAACACCGTGTTCGGCGACGGATCGTCGCTGGTGATCAGCCCCATGGCGGGCTTGATCAACGTGACGGCCATGCCGGATAAAGTCGCCCGCGTCCAGGAGTTTCTCGACGACTTTCAGGCGTCGGTTCTCCGTCAGGTGATGATCGAAGCGAAGATCGTCGAAGTCACGCTGACCAAGACCTTCCAGTACGGCATCGACTGGAGCATCGTCTCGGCGGCGGCTTCCAACAAGTTCGGCGTGACGCTGCGCAGCGATCCGTCGGTGACCACGACCGGAAACGCCGGCAACATCAATTTCACGTTCACGGGTGGTGCGACGTCGGTCACTGCCGTACTCACGGCGTTGGCGTCGGAAGGCAACGTCAGCGTCTTGTCGAACGAGCAGACCTCGGCGCTCAACAATCAGCGCGCCATCTTTGACGTGACCACGGACGAGATATTCTTCAACGTGTCGCGGACGCCGTTGCTTGGGCCCAACGGCGGCGTCGTGACGACACAGAGCTCGATCATTCCGCAGCAGATCTCGGTCGGCGTCGTCCTCGACGTACTGCCGCAGATTTCGGCGGACAACGTGTTGACCATGGACATTCGTCCGGCCGTGACGTCGATCGATCACACCGCCACGATCTCGCTGCCCGACGGCACCACGGCGAGCGCGCCGGTGATCGCACGCCGGGAGGGCGATACGATCGCACGCATGCGCGCCGGTGAGACCATGGTGATTGGCGGCCTCGTACAGAATCGAAAGGATCAAACCACCAGCGGCATTCCGGTGCTCAAGGACATTCCGCTGCTTGGCAAGGCGTTCCAGCACATCGACAATACCGAGACGCGCACGGAGCTCGTCGTGTTCCTGACGCCAACGATCATCAGCGGGCAGCCCGCATCGGGACGTTAACGGCATGTACGAGCAGTTCTACGGGCTGACCGACAAGCCCTTCTCGCTGACGCCGAACCCACGGTTCGTCTTCTACTCGCAACAGTATCGCGAGGCAGAAGGCCAGCTGCTGTACGGCATCAACAACCGGGAAGGGTTCATGCTGGTCACTGGCCAGCCCGGCACCGGCAAGACGACGCTGTGCCGCGATCTCATCGAAAAGTTGGATCGCGACAAGTCGCAGTCGGCGCTGATCTTCAATCCGTTCTTCAACGGTGTCGAGACGCTGGCCGCGCTCCTCACGGAGTTCGGCGTCAGCGTGCCGCCGGGCGGTTCGCGCAAGGAATTGCTCGATCGGCTCAACCAGTTCCTGCTCGCGCAACTCGCGCTGGGAAAAAGCTGCGTCGCGATCTTCGACGAAGCACAGCACCTGTCGTCAGAGTTTCTTGAACAGATTCGCGTGCTGTCGAATCTCGAGACCGATCAGGAAAAGCTCATTCAAATTGTTCTCGTCGGCCAACCGGAGCTGCTCGACAAGATCCGCACGCCGCAAATGGCGCAGCTCGACCAGCGTGTGTCGATCCGCTGCACGCTGAACGATCTCGACGAGCAGGAGACCGACCGCTACATCCACCACCGGTTGAACGTGGCGGGCGCGCGCGGCCAGATTCGCTTCACACCGAAGGCGGTGACGGAGATCTATCGCGCGAGCCACGGCGTTCCGCGCTTGATCAATCTGATTTGCGACCGGGCGCTGCTGGCCGGATACGCCGCGCAGACGCGTGACATCGAACCGCAGCACGTCCGCAAGGCCGTGGCGGCGTTGCGTGGTGAGGATTCCGAAGTCGACGAAAACGTCACCGCGCCCGCACCGCGCCGCGATCGTCCCCGCAACCAGCGCCGCGGACAGATACGGCGCGTGATGATCATCGCCGCGGTGCTCGTCGTGGCGGCGGTGACTGTTGGCATCGCACTCTGGCCGCGCGGTCCCGTGAAGGCCGCCGACGAGGATTTGTACTGGCGCGCCACCATGAGCGCCGTGCCCGCCGACGCCGAGCGGGATTTGCGGACACTGGTCGCGACGTATCCGACGTCCAAACGCGTCGACGATGCACTGCTTCGCCTGGCGCAACTCGAGATGGCGCGCGGCGACCGCGCGAGCGCCGTGCAACACCTCGCCGCACTCGCTCAGCACGCGCCGGCAGGAGTCACGCACGCACGCGCCGTCGTGCTCACGGCCGTGGCTCAACTCGACGGCGGTGATACGACCGCCGCGTGCAACGGATACGGTGCCGGCGTTGATTCGGCGTCGGCGGCAAATCCCCTGCTTGCGCGCGATGCGCAGACGGTATCCGCCGTTTGCGCCGGGCGCGCCGCAACGAGCGGCGGTTCGATCGCCGCCGATTCGCTCGCCGCACGGCCGGCCACGCCGCGCGATTCGACAGCGAAACCATCCGCGGCCCGGCCGCCCGCAGGACCGAAGCCGTGAGTCTCATCAACGACGCGCTCAAGGAAGCGCAGCGCGAGCGCACACAGCGCGCGGGACGAACGGCGGCCGCCGTCGGTGACAACTTTTTTCCGTATCCCGCGGGCAAGTCCGCGAACAACAGGAGCAGCAGCACCAGCCGCGCGTTGATGGTCTTCGCGGCCGCCGCTGTGATCTTGGCGGCCGGAGCGGCGGGACTGTGGCGGGCTCGCTCGCGTGCAGGACGGGCGTCGTCGCTCGCCGTTCCGACCGCGAGACCCGTCGCGAGCCAGCGCCCGAGTGGCGTGCCGGCGGTGCCGCAGCCGACCACACCGCCGCCGAGCCAGCCGGCCGTTCCGATTTCAATCATTCCGCCGGCGAAGATGGGGACGAAGACGGCGTCGAATCAGCGAAGTGGCGCTGCTGAGCCTAGCGGCAGAGCGATCCGCGACGCCGGCGCACCCTCGCCGGTATCCAGTGCGCCGCCCAGCCGCGCGGTGAATTCGCCATCACAAAATCGTAATACCAGTACTGGCATCAAGCCGCTGCCGGCCCCGTCGACGGCGGCCTCCGTCACTGCCGATCGTACGGACAGCGCGGCGCGCGCGGCATCGAACGTCGCGGCAGCCGCGGACGCTCCACCGCGTCCGGCGCCGCCCACGACGGCGCCCACGCCCACACCCGCACCGGTGCGTGTCGTACTCGACGCCAACGGCGCGCGCTTGGGCGATTCGCTCTTCGCCCGCGCGTACAGCGAGCACCTGCGCGGGAACTACGACGCCGCCGCCGACTACTACGAGAAAGCACTGCAGAAGCCGCCGGTGCCGCCCGAGTTGTACAACGATTATGGCGCGCTCCTCGATCTGCGCGGCAATCACACCGCCGCGATCACCATGTACAGGCTCGGCCTCGCCGCAAACGATCGCGATCCGAAGCTCTGGATGAACATCGGCGTCGCGTACAACGCACTCGGCCGACACGCGGATGCGATGTCGGCGTTCTTTGCGGCGGCCAAGCTCGATCCGGCCAACTCGAGCCTGAAGATTCGTCTCGCCACGGAGTATCAAGCATTGGGCGACACGGCAAGCGCGCGCCGCGGGTTCACGGAAGCGCTCGGACTCGCTCCCAAGGATGCACGCGCCCACTACGCATTCGGCGCATTCCTGGTCGCGCAGCACGACTTCCACAGCGCCATTCGCGAAATGCAGTCGTTTCTCGACCTCGCGCCCGGCGCCGTTCCTCCGGACGAGATCGAGAAAGTCAGAGCGTACGTCAACTCGCTCCGCAAACTCTATCCATGAAATCGCATCACATAGTCGGCGGCGTTGCGGCGCTGGTGATTGCCGCGGCATGTCACCATTCGCCCGCGGCCGTTCCGCCGCCCGTGTTGCCGGCCCAGCAGCTCTCCCCGCCGGTCCTCACCGAGACGCGAAGTCTGTCGCCGGTAGATTCCGTGAACGATCCGCTGATCAGCATCGACACGCACGGGAGTGAAGTCGACATACGCACCGTGCTGGATTACATCGGCTCGATGGGCAACTTCAAGCTCGTGTATGGCCAAGGCGTCGCGCGGAAGGTGCGCGTTCACCTGACCAACGTCCCGGTATCGGTTGCACTGCAAGCCGTGCTGTCGTCCGCGAGTCTCACGCTCGAGCACGCGACGCAGGATGCCCGAGCGCCGGGCGCGAACGCGGTGGTGTTCTACCAGCTGCCGGTGAACGTGGACTCGCTCTCGATCGAAGCGATCATGAAGCGCTTCGGCGTCGGACGCACCGTTGCCGAGTTGATCGTGCAAGCGCGAACCGTACGGCCGTAGCCGGTCGCGACAGTTCACACGGCGAGATCGAACGGCGAAAAAGGAAACGCGGTGGGAAGCACTTGGCTTCCCACCGCGTTTCGCTTTTCAGACGACTCGAGGCGAATCGATCAGGTGCCCGTCGCCGCAAGGCGGAGCGTGATTACCGTGCTTCCGATCGCCGTGCTGTTCGTGGAGGCCGCGCCCGTACATGTGGTCCCGTCATACAGCACGTTGCCGTTCGTGCCGTCGACCGTGCCGTCGATCGTCTTGTCCAGCTGATAGATGTCGTTGCAGGTCGCACTCGCGCCGGTCGAGAACGCGAGCGGCGTCGTCAGATAGCCATTGGCGGACGTGATGGCGGGTCCGAGGGTGATGCCGCCGGCGCTGGTGAACGACGCAACAGCCGTCGACGTGCCGGTCACGCTGCCGGCGAAGTAGATCTTGCCGCCCGAATTGCCGGCCGCCGTCAGATCATAGAATTCAGCCGGGAAGGAGCGGTTGTCCGCGATGTACGCCGTCACGGCGTTGCGGATTTCGCTGAGGTCCTGCTGGAACACCGGCGTGTCGCCTTTGTTGACGTACTGGGTCACGGCGGGAACGACCACGGCCGCCAGCACGGCGACGACCGTCACGGTCACGAGGACTTCAGGCAGCGTAAAGCCGCGGCGAACTCGGTTCTTCATGGTTTTCTCCTTAGTGGTCTATCTGAACAGCAGGATGAACGTCGAACTTGCAAGCGATCGGTCGGAAGCGGTTCCCGACTCAATAAATGGGCATGACGAGGAACTTGAGCGTGTCGGCGTGGCCGCCGCCCGGCGAGATGTAGCGAATCACCCCGTTGGTGATGTCGCCGTCATCGAACATCTGGTCGATGGTGAGCGCGTTCGAGGCATCGGTGGTGGCCGTGCTGCCCGTGGGATTCATTGGAAGGCACAGCACCAGATACGCTTGATAACCCGCACCGCTACCAGGCACGGCACTGTTCGCCGTGAGCGACTGATTGAAGAAGGTGCTCTTGAAGCTGTAGCCGTATCCCGTTCCGAGAATCGACGCAGCGTCTTTGCTCAGGTACGGTCCGCGCCAGCGGAGCGTGTCCGGCTTGCCGTACGTTCCCAGGCCAGTTCCGGTCAGCGGAGACTGAGTCGTGGTAATCGGCGTGACGAGTTGCGTTACGTCAGACGGGTACCGGCGAACGTCCGACAGGAACTGCTCCACGCCGCCACGGATGGCCAACATGTCATTCCCGATGCGCGACTGATCGCCCTTGCGAATCTGACCCGCAATGGCGGGCACGACTACGGCTGCCAAGATCGCGACCAGGCTCACGGTGACGAGGACTTCCGGAAGCGTAAATCCGCGACGCCGGCTGACTTTTTCGATTCGCTGGGTCATGGCATTCTCACAAACACTCAAAAGGAATCTTCGCGTAGACAATCGTGGACGATCATGTTTGGCTTGGGGTTACGCCTCGCGTTACGCTACTTACGACCGCATCACGATGGCATCGGCGCCCATGGGAAACAGTACCGGGCCACAACCTCCGGGACCGCGATGACGAGGGAATTATCGCAACACGGCGTTATGTCGCCGTTAGGCAGCCATCAGTCGGTGTTACGGCGTTCATAAATAGCAGTCATTACGACGGTTAGAGCTGTTACTTCGCGCGCTCCGCAACGGCACCGATGACCCCGTCCGATTCATCGTCACAGCCTTCCCCGTCAAGCGTAAATTTCCGGTTGAGTCTGCTTGGCTCCCCGGGACTCGGCACGGCGGACGGCACCGCTGAGCTCGGCGCCGGTAAGTCGCTTGCCATTCTGGCTTACATCTCCGTCCGAGGGCCGGCCAGGAGGGACGAACTGATCAGTATCCTCTGGGGAGAAGTCCCAGAGGAACGCGCACGAAACGCCTTCCGGCAGTCACTCCACCGATTGCGCACCATACTCGGCGACACGGTGCTCCCTCAGGACCGAGACCAGGTCGCGTTGTCCGCCGACGGCATCCTGTCGACCGATCGCGATGAGTTCCTCGCCGCGCTCGAGACCGGACATTGGGAAGTCGCGATCAACGCGTACGGCGGGGAGTTTCTCGAGGGCTTCGAGTCCGGCGAGCCCGCGTTCGATCGCTGGGCCGATGCCGAGCGGGTCCGATTGCGCGCGCGATACCAGGAAGCCTTGTTGGCCGCCGGCGAATCCGCCCTCGCCGACGGCCGTCTGTCCGACGCGCTCGACCACGCGAATCGCCTGACGACCACGGCGCCGTACGATGAGTCTGCCGCGCTCTTTTCGGCCAACACGCTGGTCGCCGCGGGCAAGTCGCGGCAGGCCGTCACGACGTTGCGCCAATTCATCGATCGAATTCGCGACGAATTCGATCTCGCGCCCTCCGCCACGCTGCGCGCACTCGTCGAGCGCCTCGAGCGTCACGGCGCACGCGACCAACAGACGCCCAGCAGCGGCATTTCGGCGGAGCCGGGAAAGGCTCCATTCGTCGGCCGTGAATCCGAGCTCGCGCGAATGCTGGCCCTCATCTCGGGTCTCAAACACGAGCGCGGCGCGACAGTGCTGCTCGAGGGCGAAGCCGGCATCGGCAAGTCGCGACTGCTCGAAGAATTCGCCGACCGCGCGCGAAACCTCGGCGGCGTGCTGCTCTTGCGCGGGCGTGAGGCCGGGCTTGGAGGTGTGCTTCCGTACGCAGGCCTCGTCGACGCGCTGCGACCAATCGTGCGCGCATCCGGTGTCGCAGGCGCCAGCAAGCATCTCCTCGCCGAGGCGGCGCGACTTCTTCCTGAATTGCGAGATGCGTTCGATCTGCCGGCCGCGTCTCCCATCGAAGACGAAACGGGACGGCTCCGATTCTTCGAGGGAATCGCGGCGCTGATCGACGCAGCGGCGTATGAACGGCCAGTCTGCGTCATCGTCGACGACATGCATCACGCGTCGCCGTCGACGATCGACCTGTTTGTGTATCTCTCGCGCCGGCTGCACGAATCTCCCGTGTTGTTCATCGCGTCATACCGTACGGAGCGAGTCGTAGGCGCCGCCGTGGAACGGTTGCGTGCCCTGAGCGACGTCGACGGAAACGCCAGCACCTCGATCGCACTCGGTGCGTTCGACGATCACGAGTCGCTGGCGCTCGCACGCGCCGTCCTGCGCGGTGTCGGTCGCACGACCGACGCGGACGTCGATCGCGTTGTGCGTGCATCCGGGGGCCGGCCGTTCGCGATCCTCGAGCTCGCGCGACGAACGGCGAGCGGCACACCGACGACTGAACTGCCGGCCTCCCTGCGCGACATTCTATGGGCACGATTCCAGGCGCTGTCGCCGTCGCAACGGCGAACGTTCTTCGCCGCATCGCTGCTCGAACGATCGGCGAATCTTCGCGTGCTCGCGGCCGCGGCGCATCTGCCGGAAGCAGCTGCGTACGAGGCCGTCGAAGTGTTGCTGCGTCTTGGCTATCTGCGCGCGACGGATGATGGATACGCCGTCGCTCACGACGTGACGCAAGGTTTTCTCGTCGATGCGAGCGGGCTCGCGGGTCGCGCGGTGCTTGCATCGTGGGCCGCGGACGCACTCGCCGCCGAGCACGATGCGTCGGACGCGGAGCTCGCGTCACTCTACGCAATGGCCGGCCGCGCCGGCGATGCGTTCATTCGCGCGCGCGCCGCGGCATTTGCCGCCGCCGCGATCGGCGCATCGAGCGAAGTCGCACGGCTCCTTGGCATCGCGCTGACGTTCGCGCCGACGGATGCCGCGCGTCGCGAAGTCGACTCGCTTTTGACCGCGTTCGGCCGCACCCGGCTCACCCTTCCGGGTGCGCGCGACCACGGCGCTTCCGCGGATCTCGCGCCGAGCGTCGAAAGTACACCGGTCGCCGACGACAACGCCGTTCGCGATGACGATGTGTCCTTCAGCCGCGCGGAACCCGCGCCGCCAACGGATGTGCGCTCGCGGCGATCGCTGTGGCGGCCTGCCTCGACGCGGCAATGGGTCGTGTCGATTGCCGCATCGTTGGCGATCGCCCTCGCCGGATATTACGCGCGCCCTATCGTTCTCGCGCGCGCCTCCACGCGAAATGTTTCCGACACGCTCGTACTGACCGAGCGCGATGCGCGGGGCCGCGCCGCGCTGGAGCTGATTCGCAATCCTCGACGCGAGCGATCGACGGGGACGCCGATCGCCGCCGCCGCTGGATTGTTCGCGCCGGCGTGGCTGGATTCGCTCGCGTCGCCATGGACTGGCGGACTCGTTTCACCAGATCGTCAACGCGTCGCCTTGCAACGCGTGACGCCCGAAGGCGAACAGCTGCTCGTCGTCGGAGTGGATCGACGCGACACGTCGCTCGTATCCACGACACCCGGCGACAACATTGGTTTGGCGTGGTCTCCCGACAGCCGATCGTTGCTCGTCTCGAGATCGCGTCTTCTCGTCGATGGCAGCCTCGACACGGATCTTTGGCGCGTCACCATTGGTGCGCCCGCGCTCGCCGTTCCAATCGACACCTCATCGAGCCGAGCGGTTGCCGAGGCAGCGTGGTCGCCCACGGGCGATCGCGTGGCGTGGGTGGCGCGCGTCGGGTCGCAACGACAGCGCGACGTCTTCGTCTCGCGCGCCGACGGCAGCGACGTTCTCAACGTGTCGTCGAATTCCGCTGACGATTACGAGCTGGCGTGGTCGCCTGACGGCTCGCTGCTGGCATTCACGAGCCAGCGAGATGGCGGTGGCTCGCGATTGTACGTGTATGACTTCGACAACAAGCGTCTGTGGCCGATCTCGGATCGTTCCGGCGAATCGCACGCCGTCTTTTCACCGGACGGGCGCTCGATCGCATTCGAAGCGGTCCGCGACGGCGATCGCGCCGTCTATGCGCGTCCGTCGCTCGGCGGAACACCGAAGCGGCTGACTCCCGCGGGCCGGCAGTTCTCGATTGCGTCGTGGTCAGGCGGGCGGCCGCAGTTCATCGATCGACTCAGAATCGTCGGGCCGAGATCGATCGCCGTCGGCGACACGGCGCGCCTCGGATTCATCGCGCTCACTCCGGCGAACAGTCCGCTGCGCGATGTCCCTGTGCAGTGGTCGGTACAAGGCCGCGAGGCAACACAATTGCAGTCGAATGCCGCGGACTCCGCAAGTATGATATCCGTGGTCGCGCGCGGTACCGGTAGCGCCCGCGTGATCGCGTCGATTCCCGGATGGCGCGCTGATACGCTGACGCTCTTGGTCAGTTCAAATCAGGCGTTGCATTTCAACGACAGCTTCGCGCGAATCGATTCGAGCTGGTTGCCGCTCGGAGTTCCGTTGCCGCGCACCGGACGTACGAGCGACGGTGCGCCCGCGGTTTTCCCGAACGGCGACCTTGAATGGGACAGCGGATTGTTGCTGCGGTCCGCAATGGCCCTTCGTCCAGGGTTGCACGCGAGCGTGCGAGTGACAGCTCCGTTCACCGGCCGGCCGTCAGCGACGACGTTGATGCTCGGCTTCGTCGCGGCAGCCGCCGAAGGCTCGATCGACCGACGTGCGCCGCAATTCACGCCGCTCGTGACTGTCGCGTGGGATGGCGCCTCCGGCAACCTCACCTACAGCGTCGGACCTGAAAACTTCTCCGAACCTGCCGCGGCAACGGGCGCGGGCGATCGTCATACGATCGACGTCAGCGTCGGCGCAGATCGCTCGGTGGTGTTCGCGATCGACGGCACCCAGCGCTGGAAGTCGAGCCTCAGCTTCCTGGGCTCGACGGGCGAAGAGACTGTCGCACAATGGTGGATGGGCGGACGGGCGACTGGAAGCAGCGTCGCCATCTCGAACGTCACGCTCGATCAGCCCGCGCCCCGCGCTCGCTCGCGCTGAGCGCGAGAGACGTCAGCACGCCCCGCTCTTCGTGGGAATGATGTAGTCCATCACGACGTCGTTCGTTCCGGGAGTCCACTGGAGCGAACCGGTGCCTTTGTTGTTCACACCGTCGAAGACAACGTCGATGTTGTGCGCCGTGAGCGTATCCGGACCCTTGATTCGGATGATGAGGCCAGTGGGCGACGTCGCGGTGTACAGCGTGTCGACGACGCTGTCTTTCTGCGCCACCAGAAACACGCCGAACGGAAGAATGGCGCGCGTGACGTACGGGCCGCGCCAGTTCGCCTGCGCGGTCGCGCTGAGTGTGACGCCGCATTTGTCCTTCGGCGTCGCCGGCAGCGCCGTGAGATAGTCGAAGTTCGGCGGATAGTGTCCGACGTCCTGCCGGTAGGCGATCACCGCGCTCGACAGATTGTCGATTTCCTGCACGAGTGCATCCTCGTATCCACCCTGCAAACGGCCGCGAATCGTTGGAACGATGACGGCCGCGAGCACCGCGATCAACGCGAAGGAGACCAGCACTTCGGCGAGCGTAAAGCCGCCGCGGCGATGTGCGCGCGTCAGCATTTGCCACCTGCCGGAATGAAATACTTGATATCGACGAGCGCGGGGTTGGCGTTCGCGACCCACTGCACCACACCCGCGGAGGCGCCGTCGCCGCCATCGACGATTCGGTCGAGCAGCGGCGCATCCGTGGAGTCGGCGCCGATGATCTTGAGCTGCAGCGTCGTGGGCGTCGGCGGATTCGTGATGCTCGTTCGCACGATGGAATCCATGATGATGCCCATGGGGGTCTCGACGCCATTCGTCGTGATCATGAACGTGACGAACGGGGCGCTCGTGTTCCAGCTCGTGACGGCCGTCGTCGTAAATGTCGAGAGTGTCGCGGTCGCGGTGCCGCAGCTCGTGTGTGACGCGGTCGTGTTCGTGACGATGACGTTGGTCAGCTCCGACAGGCGGCCGGGATACATCGTCGTGGTCGTCAACGTCGCCGTCGCGTGGACAGCGGAGTTGAACGCCGCGATGCCCGTGGCAAGCGCCGCAAGCTTGTCCGCCGTCGTTTGCGCGCGCTGCTTGTCGATGAACCCGATCAAATACGGCGTGGTGACGGCAGCCAGGAGCGCGAGAATCACCGCGGCTACGGCGATCTCGACGAGAGTGAATCCCGATCGTCTTCGACTTGGCTTCATTCGCATACCGACGCCATTAGGCTCCCATACGGCGCCGAAAATAGCACGCGCTGGCTCCGAGATCGACGATCCAGAGAGCCAGCGCGTTTCGTACCATCATCTGGGTTATGGCGTTGTGACGTTTCCGAGGGTGAACGCCGTGCCGCATGTCCGCGGATCGCTTTCATCGCCCGTCGCCGACGTGCACGGACCGCCGAGGAAGCTCGTGACCGTCACCGGGACAGTCGCGCTCACCTGATCGGCGTGAGTCGAGCCCGTGAGCGTGAAGCCCAGCACGATGCGCATGCGCACGTTGTTCTTGAACAGCAGCGGATTGGCCGACCCGGCGATCGGTCCCGTCAGCGCCTGGGCATAGTCGACGGTGATCGTCTGGAAGCCGTTCCCGTTGTCCACCGCGCACACCGACGCAGAGAAGCCCAGGGCGTTCGTGCCGCTCGTATTCAGCGGCTCGTTCGGCGGGTTGAGCGGCCCGTTCACGATGTTCACCGACTGACAGTTTTCTCCGCGCGAAACGGCGGCTTGCAGTGTGCCGCTCACCGTGCCGGTGCCAAAGTTGACCGGCGTCGCCGAAGCGGTGTCGCTCGTGACCGTACCCGACAAACTGAACGTGCCGAGAATGTTCTGCGTCGGAATGACGATCAGCGCGAGGTGCTTCACCGAGAACTGCTGCGTCGAGAGCGTGCCGATTTGCGTGTCCGGGATCGTCGGTCCGTTGACCCACGACTGCTCGATGTCGATCGCGTCCGCCGACGGATTCGGCAGGGACGTGAACTGGCCGTTGCTGCTGATGGTCAGTGTGCCCGCCGCGATGTTATTGGCCGGCGTCGGATCCAGAGCCGTGGTGTTCACGGCCGCGATGCTGGCCTGAAGCGGAATCGACGCGAGACCAAGGTTCGACGGCGCAATGACCGAATACTGACAGACGCCGCTTCCGTTCGTGAGCGTCACGTTCGTGGTCGTGAGCGTCGTGGGCGTCAAATTGCCGATCACCGTCGGATCGTTCACGCTCGGCGCAGTGACGAGCGTGCCACAGCTCACCTGCGTGTTCGCCGGTCCCGTCACGGTCGTTTGGAACGTCGCCGTCGCACCCTGCTTGATCGTGGTGTCGGTGAGCAACCGCGTCTTGCCGACGATCGTGAATGCGCCGGCGCTGATGTCGAGGCGCGTCGCGACATGCACGTTCACCGTGTAAAACGGCGTGCCTTGTCCCGGCGCCGGCGGCGACAGGTTCAGCAAGCCCGTGGCCGTCGTCACCTGCACGCCGACGGTGTGCGTCGCGCCGGCGGCCGACGTGTTGGACTCGGCGATTGCCGCCTTGAAGCTGCATGGCTGAATCGTCGCGCCGGTCGTTGCGGTGATCGTTTGCGCGATCCACTGGACCTTGGCTGTCGAGTCGCCACCGTCGATGAAGGCGTGACAAGTGACCGCGCTCGTCGACAAGCCGACGAGAGACGAGCTGACATCGGCCGAGTACGTGACGAGCTGGCCCGCGTGCACGACCGTATCCGGGTTGGCCGGCAGTACGATGTTCTGCGTCGGCGTGACGAGCGAGATGTTCTGCACCACCGCGCTGATCGCCGTGGTGGGCGCCGACGCATGAATGGTGATCGCGGCGGTCGTGTTGTTCGCCGCGTTCGCATCGGCCGGGGTCGTCGAGATCGTGGCCGTATACGTGTAGTCGCCGGCGATGGCAAAACGATAATTCGTCAACTTACACGCGGTTGCCGATCCGGGCGTGCTGCCCGTCAACGTCGTCGCAACGCCGTTCGGATCCGTGATGGTCGCGGAGCACGAGATAGTGCCGCCCGGTGCCGCGCCGCTCACGAGCGTGATCAGCTGATCGAGCTGCACCGTCTGGCCGGCCGTGATTGGCTTGTTCGCCAGATTGCCCGGACCCGCACCGTCGAGGTAGTCGACCTGCACGCCTCCCACGGCGATGTCGGTCGGCTGGTTCGACGCGGTGAACGTGAAGGTTTGCGTGCTGTTGTTGCTGTAATCGAAATCGCCGGGAATGACGGGCGCCGCAGTCACGACGATCGTATGCGGGCCGGCGGGAAGCGTGAGGTTGAACGTGCAGGGAAGGTGGCCGTTCGCCGGAATGCTGAGCAGCGGACCCGTGACGTACGAAAACGCGAAGGGATTCGTCGGATGCCCTAGGATCACCACGTTCGGGACAGCAAGCTGAATGTTGCCGTCGACCGTGACGACGCACGCCGTCTGCACCGGGAAGACCCCCGGGCCCGTGGGCGTCGTCGGTGCCTCGTTTGGGACGTTCACCGTGAACTGCACGGGCGAGCCGGCCGGTACTCCGTTCGACTGATTCGCGCTGACGACCGTGATTGCCTGGTGCGAGAGATCGACGTCCGGCAGGTAGCCGTTCACGCCGTCTTCGCGCACGACCGCCGTCTTCTTGTCGTCGCCGCCGACGCCCTTCACGTTCGCCTGAACGGAGACTTTCCACTTGGCGCCGAAGTGCGTGCCGCAGGATGCGAAGGACGACGAGCCATTGTCGTCGTCGTCGTCCGATCCGTTGCCGGCGCACAGCGGGATCGGTGCGCTGTAGACGGTGGTGTTGGACTTGTTGAAGTTGACGTTGCGCACCAGCACCTGCTTGCCGGCGTCGTTGTAGACCTTGTACTGCAACGTCTGGAAGTAGCCGTTCGGCACCGCGGTCCCGGTGCTCGGATCGAACGTCCCCGTGTGGACGACGATCACCGCGTTGCCGACTTTGTCGGCGAGCACGCGCACGTCGATGTCGCCGTTCTTACAAGCGTTGCCCGTACACCCGACCGAGCCATCGAGGTTGGCGCTGCCTGGCTGCAGCGCGCGTGTCAGCGGATTGCTGGAGAGGTCACCGCAGCCCGAAATCGAGGCGGACAGCGCGGCAACAGCGGACAGGGTGAACAGCGAACGGAGAGAGATCATCGTCGAAGTCTCTACCTTGAGAGAGAAATCAGTTGATGCATGGGCGAGAGCCGAGGAAAATGTGACCCCATGCTCGCCGATGCAGTGACGCCGGTTACAAACGACTACCGCTTTCCTTACTTCATACTCGCGGCAGTTAACTCTGCTCAACAGCCCTTAACATTCTCTCCGGGTCCGGCCAAAAGCAACCCGGTCAGCGTCACAAATATCACATGTCGACATTCGTCGGCATTACAGGTATGAGCGCCCATAGGTTAGTATCGGCACCAGGCCGCCGCAACCCGAGCCGCTGTACCTTTTTGTTACGGTACGGGAGCCGCCAGGAAGTACGCTGGGGACGCAATCTTCGTCGGCAACGACGGAGTCGGAAAGCGAAACCGACCCTGCAATCCTGGCTGCGTCTCGTTCGGACCGTCGATGATCCCGTTCACGATCAGTGCCTGCGCCAAGGTCAGGCTGTCCACACGCACCGCCACGTAGAGCGGATTTGTCGCGACAAAACCAGCGCATGGCACCGTCGCCGTACCCACACCGTCACAGAACTCGGGTACGCCGCTGATCGCGTCGAACCGCATTAGCATATTGTGAATTTCGGCGACGTACCCGCTGCGCACCGCGGTCGTCGGATCCGCCGACAACGACAGACTGAGGTACGGCCCCTTCCAGAGACGCACCTGCTGCGGGCTGTAGATGTCGGCGTGCGTCACGGTGGAATCGCAGGGATTGCCGGAGTTGCACGCCGCATTCGTGAGCAACGGATCAGTGAGATCCTCGAGATCGCCCGGGAGCGCCCCTTTGACGTCGGACGCGAAGGATTGAATCGCGGTTGAGATCGAGTTCAGGTCGTTCGCGACCTTCACGGGATCCGCGGCATCGGCTTTCTTCATGACTGAAGGCACGACGAACGCGGCAAGAACCGCGATCAGCGCGACCGTAACGACCGTCTCGATCAGCGTAAAGCCTTCGCGCGCCCGAACCACGTGTCTCGGTCGCCGTGTCGATCGTTGTCTCGATCGTTGTCTCGACTGCGTCATGGAGGTCACTCTCGATCAGGTGATGGGATCGGCCATGTAGTAGGCGACCACGATGTTCGATGAGTTGGGCACCCCGAACCGAAACCGGCCGGTGGTGTTCGAGCGGTCGTGCTGATTTGGATCAGCTCCGCCGTCAAAAATCGCATTGAGCGCGTTGGCCTGTGACGTCGTGAGACCGTGGACCTGGACGGAGGCGAACAGGGTTCCGGCGGTCGAGAATGCGGGATTCAGAGAACCGTCGATCCGATGCTCTGCGACGTTGTGGTCCAGATCGTAGCGGTCCAGGAAGTTCATGATGTACGCGGTGTAACCGGTCGCCAGGCTGTCTCCCGCCGCGACCGTGATCGTGGCGGCAAGATACGGCCCGTTCCACGCGGCCACCTGTGACGTCGTCATGAGCGTGCTGTCGATGAACCGATCGATTCCCGCCGTCGGCTTAGCCGTCAGCGTCGAAATCTGATGCGGATATCCGTTCTTGATGTCCGTGGCGAACGTCTCCATCGCCGTCCGGACCGTATTCAAATCGTTTTGAACCTTTACCGGATCGCCCGAACCCGCCTTCTGAATGACCGTCGGCACCACGAACGCGGCCATGACCGCGATGAGGCCGACCGTCACGATCGTTTCGATCAACGTAAATCCGACGCGCCGTCGAGAACGATTCAGGGGCGTACAGGCCATGTGTAATGCGAGCGAAGTGTCCGGCGATCGCTGGCGGGGCATGAGATGCCCAGCTTTTCGTTCCGATCAACCATAAGCCTACTCTAGACGCATTACCGAAGCGTTACGCAAACAACCATCACCGTAACGCTGGGTCTGGACAGCAGCGGCAAAAGCAAGCGCGAGCGCAACTTAGCTCCGTGTTATCCTTGCCGTCCCCAGATTCTCGAGAACGTGCTCGGGTCGTTTCATCCCAACGAGCGCCGACGCAACTCCAGGCGCGGACCGGGCGAACGCCAGAGCGCGCTGGGCATCTGTGTCCAACCCCGAGAATAGTGAACGGACAGCCTCGGGAAGCCCCGTCGCCAGCTTGCCCTGCATCAACGACGCGCTGCCAACGAGACTGAGCTCGAGCGCCTCCGCGGCCTCGATGACGCTGACCAACTTCCCATTCACGCGCTGCGTCTGGCCGCGAATTGCTTCCGGCATCGCCATGCTGATCGGGAGCTGCACCGCGCGGAACCGGTGATCGGCCCCTCCGATCGAGCGCGCGATGTCGACGAGGTCCGCCAGGTCGATGTGATCGGTGCTCCCGGGCGGCTGCCGCAGGCTATCCCAGGTCGCGATTCCGTAAATGCCGATTTCACCGCGCCCCGCAGCCTCCTCCAGCACCTCGAACACTGCGCGCAGCCGGCCCAGCAACTCCGCCGGCGAGACCGCAACCAATTGCTGGCCCGGGTTGTGGATGTAGTAGATGTCGATCGTCCGGAGACCCAGGTTCTGGCGGCTCTTCGCCAGGCAGTAGCGTAGAAAGCGCGGCGCCAGGCAATGGCCGCCCCCGACAATGTCGTCGGGCAACAAAATCTCCGTGTCGACGAATTCACGACGGACGTAGTCGCGGTACTCTTCTCGCGTCGCCGGTGGGGTGCGATCGAGCGGGATATATCCGCCCTTCGTACAGACAACGAGCTCCTCGCGTGTCGTATTTCCCGTGGCGATCAATTGCTGGATGGCCGCGCCGACCGTGCGCTCAGATCGTTGACTCCGGTAGTTGATCGCCGTGTCGATCAGGTTGATCCCGCTTCCGACCGCTGCCTGGATCGCGGATTCGTAAGCGCGATCGTCATCGTCAGTGCTGTCGCCGAGATAGGTGCCGATGCCAATCGAGGAGGCAGTCAGCCCTGAGGCGAGGGGGCGAAAGTAGTCCGCGACGAATTCGGTTTGGAAGCGATCACGATAGCGTGCCGTTCCGGTTTCCGTGGCCTTGAGACGGCTCGCGTCCACGCTAGGGACGTCGGACGATGTGGCCGGAGAGCGATTCGACATTGATTCTTTGGGCATTCCAATGAGTCATACATGACTCCGGTTGTGCTCGCAAGCGATCACAAACTTCTTGGCGAAAGTAGCGCGGTGTCCGTGCGGTGGCGCACGGTCGGGACATTCAGATCAGGAGATTCTGACGCGTGCGATGGTTGACACTCGCGAGCTGCCTGCTCGCCGCGGGGTGTGTGTGGCGGGGTCCGCAGATTCTGACGCCGGTGCGCATCGAAAGCGTTCAGCCGCCGCCGCCCGAACTGCACCCCACGGTCGTTCGTCCACTCTCCAACGTCACTGACGATCCGTTCCATCGCATCGACCGGATGGATTGGCCGGGGCCCAACGACGCGCGCCTCGCGAGCGGCGCGCCGGGCCCTGGCTATTGGCAGCAGCGCGCCGATTACAGCGTGGCTGCCACGCTCGACACCGCGGCGAAGACGATCCGCGGCACAGTGAGCATTCACTACACCAACAATTCCCCCGACACGCTTCGCTTCGTCTGGTTGCAGCTCGATCAGAATCTCTATCGTACGGACAGTAAAGGCTCCGCGCTCTTTCCCGCCGACTCGCGCTGGGGCGTCAGGGGCTTTCAGGGCGGCTATGTGCTCACCGGAATTCAGGTGAACGGCCGGGGCGTCACGGGCAAGGTCGACGACACGATGATGCGCATCGATCTCGAGGCGCCACTGCTTCCGCGCGGTGGCAGCATCGCGATCGGCATGCAGTACTCATTCAACATTCCGGAGCACGGTTCGGATCGCATGGGGCGTGACAGCGCGCTCTACGAGATCGCTCAGTGGTTTCCTCGCATGGCCGTGTACGACGACGTCCGCGGCTGGAATACCGATCCCTACCTCGGCCAGGGCGAGTTCTACCTGGAGTACGGCGACATCGACTACGCCGTCACCGTCCCCGCTGGGTATGTCGTCGCCGGCAGCGGCGTCTTGCAGAATCGCGCCGACGTCCTGACGCCGGTTCAGATCGAGCGCCTCGATCGCGCGGCGCACAATACCGGCGTCGTGCAGGTCATTACCGCCGACGAAGCGCTCGCGGCGCGACACCGCGCCACGCCGGGCACTCGCACGTGGCGGTTTCGCGCCGAGCACGTGCGGGATGTCGCGTGGTCCGCCGCGCCGGATTTCCGCTGGGACGCCACGAGCTGGGACGGCATTCTCACGCAGGCGTTGTATGAGTTTCCTAAAGCCGGCAAGGCCTGGGAATCCGCGGCCGAGCAGACGCAGTGGTCCATTCGCACCTACTCATCGCTGTGGTTCCACTACCCGTACCCGCAAGCGACGTCGGTCGCCGGGCCGGTCGGTGGAATGGAGTACCCGATGTTCGTGATGGTGCACTACGGGACGAGCGATCCCGCCTCGATCTTTTCCACGATCGATCACGAACAAGGGCACGAGTGGTTTCCGATGGTCGTGGGCTCGAACGAGCGGCGCTACGCGTGGATGGACGAGGGGTTCAACACCTATCAGAACGCGTTCTCGAATGAACGGCGTGTGCCGGGCACTGACTTGTTCCCCGGCTACGTCACGAATTGGAAGGAGGCGGTGGATGCGGGCACGCAGTCGCCGCTCATGACTCCGCCCGACCGAATCGACGCGTCGGCGCTCGGCGCCATCGGCTATCGCAAACCGGGCGCGGTGCTGCTCGCACTGCGCGACAACGTCATCGGTCGCGACGCCATGGACCGGGCAATGCGCGAATACGCGCGCCGATGGTCGTTCAAGCATCCGACGCCGGGCGATTTTTTCCGCACGGTCGAAAACGTTTCGGGCGAGGACCTGTCCTGGTTCTGGAGCGCGTTCTTCTACGGCACCGAAGTGCTCGACATCGCCATTGACGGCGTATCGATGCGAACGGCAAACGGTCGAACGGTGGCGTCGATCAGTCTCCGCCGTGCCACCACAATTCCATTTCCGGTGACGATCCGGCTCAAGTTCGATGACAAGTCGACCCGCGACATTCGCCTGCCGGTCGAGATCTGGTCGCACGGCGATCGCTACGTGGCCGAAGTTCCCGTCGAGCGTTCCGTAATCGGCGCGCGGCTGTGGCCGAACGGGAGCGTGCCCGACTGGAACGAAATCAACGATGTATGGGGAGATCCCCCGACACGCGACGCCGCAACGGCGTCTACGGGCGGTGGACTCGCACCGCCAATTCCGTCGAGCCCGTTTCAGCGATAGTGGCGTGCGAGGTGCGCCGGTCGTCCCTGTAGCAGTGGACGGCCAAGCGGCTTAGATTCCGCACCCTGTTCGTCTTACACTTTGATCGTGGAGTAGCAATGCCCGGTTTTGGCGCGTTGGCAGCCCGTTGGTGGATGCCCGTGTTGTTCATTGTGGTCGCGGGCCACCTCACGAACGTGTGCGTAACGCTGTTTCTCCATCGTGCGCAGACGCACCGCGGCGTTCGACTGCATTACCTCGCCGCGCTTCCCATGCGGCTGTGGCTCTGGCTGACCACCGCCATCGTCACGAAGGAATGGGTGGCGTGCCACCGGAAGCATCACGCGTTCGCCGATCGCGAGGGCGATCCCCACAGCCCCTTGATCGAAGGCTTGCGCAACATCGTGTTCAAGGGCGCGTTCTACTACCGCAAGGCCGTTCGCCAGCCTGGGATGCTCGAGAAGTACGGCAAGGGTACGCCCAATGACTGGATCGAGCGCAATCTGTTGAGCCGCCTGAACTGGGTCGGCATTCTCGTCATGCTCGCGGTCGACATGTATCTGTTCGGGTTCTTCATCGGCCCGGTCGTTTGGGGCGTGCAGATGTTGTGGATTCCGTTCTGGGCCGCCGGCATCGTCAACGGCGTCGGTCATGCGCTCGGCTATCGGAACTACGAAGTGAAGGATGAAAGCCGCAACATCTCGCCGATCGCCATCTGGCTCGGCGGCGAAGAACTGCATAACAACCATCACGCCGATCCGAAGTCCGCGCGCTTTGCGTCGCGGTGGTTCGAGTTCGACATCGGCTGGTTCTACATCCGCATGCTACAGCTGCTGCGTCTCGCAAAAGTGGATTACGCGCGCGGACATTAGCGCTGGGCGGCGGGTGATGGGCGTTGGGCCAAACGGCAAAAGGCGACGGAGAGAATCCGTCGCCTTTTGATTTTCACGTCAAGCGTCCACTGCCCATCACCCAGCGCGTAAATTGCGATTGACACGGAGACCGACATGGAAATCACTTGCACCCGCTGCGGCCAGCAAAAGCCCGGCTTCGAGCGTCCACCGTTTCCCGGCGAAATTGGGCAGCGCATCGTTCAGCAGATCTGCCAGGACTGCTGGGGCCAGTGGCTCAAGCAGCAGACGATGCTCATCAATCATTACGGCCTGAACGTCATGGACCCGCAGGCCCGCAGCTTTCTCAAGCAGAACATGCAGGCGTTCCTCTTCAAGTCGGGCGCGGAAGAGGACGTCGATACGTCGAAGAAGGGAACCATCCAGTGGTAGCGGCGCTGGGCGTTGGCCGATGGGCGCTGGTCGTGGCACTTGTCGCGGCGACGGCCTGCAGCTCGCCAATGACGAACTCCCGCCCAGTGCCCAACGCCCAGCGCCCGTCGCAGTGGGCCGACTCCGTTCTTGCCACGCTCTCGCCGCGCGAGAAGGCGGCGCAGCTCGTGTGGCCACAGCTCTACGGCGACTACACGCCCGCCACGAGTGCCGCATGGATTCGCGTGCAGCAGCTCATCGCGCAGCAGCATGTCGGCGGATTCATCATGTCGATCGGCTCTCCGATCGAGACGGCCGTAAAGCTCAACGCCATGCAGCGATCGAGTGCGCTGCCATTGCTCGTCGGCGCCGATTACGAGACCGGTGCCGCATTCCGCCAGCGCGGCGGTTACTTCCTGCCGAACAACATCTATCTCGGCGGCGCCACGATGTTCCCGTATCAAATGGGACTTGGCGCAACGCGTGATACGTCGCTCGCCTATCAACAGGGGCGTGTCACCGCGCTCGAGGGCCGCGCGATCGGCGTGCACGTCGCGTTCGCTCCGGTGCTCGACGTCAACAACAATCCGGCGAACCCGGTCATCGGCATGCGGTCGTTCGGGGAAGATCCGCATCTCGTTGCAGACATGGGCGCCGCGATCATTCACGGCCTGCAGGAACACGGCATGATCGCCACGGGAAAGCACTTTCCCGGACACGGCGACACGGACGAGAACTCGCATCTCACGATCACGACGGTTCACGCGAGCCGCGCGCGCATCGATAGCGTCGAGCTCGTGCCGTTCCGTCGTGCCATCGCGGCGGGCGTGCAGGGCATGATGACCTTCCACGGACTCATTCCCGCGCTCGACACGGCCTCGGTACCCGCGACGCTCAATCCGGCGATCATGACCGGACTCCTGCGAAAGCAGCTCGGCTTCAACGGCCTGCTCATTACCGACGCCATGGACATGAGCGGTGTGCTCGCTCGCGTATCGGTCGCAACGCCCGCGGCATCCGCGACGTCGCCGTCGGTGTCGGGCAGCTATGGCGGAACGCTCCGCAACGCCATCACGATCGCCGAAGCGTGCAAGCTGGCGATTCATGCGGGCGCCGACATTCTCCTGATGCCAAGCGACGTGCCGGCCGCGATCGACGCGGTGGTCGACGGCGTGCGCGAGGGACGATTCACGCAGGCGCGCGTCGACTCGTCGGTTCGGCGCGTGCTGATGATGAAGGAGCAGCTCGGGCTCGAGCGTCGTCGCTTCGTCGACCTCGATTCGTTGCGGGCGATTGTCGGCGATACCGCACACCTTGCCCTCGCCGCCACGATCGCCGAGCGTGCGATCACCCTGGCGAAGGATTCGTTGAACCTGGTTCCACTGCGCGCCGCGAGCGGCCAAAGCCCGCGCGTGTTGTCGATCACGCTCGCGCCGCGCAATGATCTCGCGGCCGGCACCACATTCAACGGTGAATTGCGCCGCGTGGCACCGGGCGTGCGGACGGAGTGGGTCATTCCCGACGACCCATCGACGAACTTCAATCGGTTACTCGCGTTGAGCGATTCAGTGGACGTAGCGATCGTTGGCTCGTACATCACTACCGGATCGAACGTGTCGGATCCGAGTGTGCCGGCGCCGCTTGCGCAGTTCATGCGCGATCTCGTGCAGCGGCATCCTCGCACCATCATCGTGGCATTCGGCAATCCCTATCTGCTTCAACAAGTGCCGTCCGCGTCGACATACATCGCCGCGTGGGGCGGATTTCCAGTCTCGCAAATCGCGGCGGGTCGCGCGGTCATCGGCAGCGCGCCGATCTCCGGGCGATTGCCGATCAGCATTCCTCCACTGTTGCATTTTGGCGCCGGATACGATCGATTGATATCGCCGCGCGCTGTGTCGCCCTGAGCGTCGCCCTGAGCATCGTCTCCGGGCTTGACTTTATTCACAAACTGCTACTAATTCGCGTGCGATGCCCGATCGTCCGCTTTCCGCACGCGCGCCGGCGCGCGCTCTCATTCTCGCCGTCGACGTCGTGCTCTTCACGCCTCGCGTGGCAGAGCTGGCGGTGCTGCTCGCCGCGGCGCCCACCGTCGCGGCGGGCGCCGCGCGCGCGCGCGATCGTCGCGCCTTCCCGTCGGATTCACTGCGCGGTGAAGAATCACTCGCGGACACCGCGGCGCGCGTCGCGCGAGACGTACTCGGTGGCGCGCCCTCGTTGCTCGAGCAAGCCATCGCACTCGGCGGCGCACGGCGCGTCACTGAAGGCCCGAATGTCAGCGTCACGTACTTCGGTCTCGCGCCCGAGGCCAACGTCGCACGCGGTGACGCCGAGTGGATCGCGCTGTCTGAATTGTCTGCGCTCGCGGGTCGCCAGCGCGAAACCCTCGACGCCGCACTCAGCGCGTTGCGCGCACGCGTCGATCAACAACCCATCGCATTTCGGTTGCTGCCGGCGGCGTTCACCCTGAGCGAGCTCCAATCGGTCTACGAGCTCCTGCTCGGACGTCGCCTGCACAAGGCGAGCTTTCGGCGCTCGCTGCACGCCGCTGGTCTCGTCGAGGCCACTGACGAGTGGCGCAGCGAAGGCCGGGGTCGTCCCGCGCAGCTCTTCCGCTATGCACCGCCGCGCCGCCGGCATCAGCGGCGCGGAATTCGATTCGATCTGCTGAGCTGATTCAGTCCGCGCGCTGCGGACCTTCGATCTCGAGCATCGCGCGCGCGATCGCCGCGTTGTCCGATGCCATGCGATATAAATCCGCGAATGCCGGCGAACGCTCGTCGCCGAACGCCTGCGCGATCACCACCGGCTTGTGTCCCGGGCGCCGCTCGTGCTTCGCGCGCCGCTCGACCGACACGCAGGTGCGCGCGACTTCGCGGTCCCGCCGCACGTCGATCGCGACGTAGCCGCCGCCGGGCAGTTCACGTTGGTAGACGAGCGCGCTTTCTTCCCCGTACGATTGTTCCGTCATCCCTTCCTCCTGCTTCCGCTGCGTGCCTGCTTGCCGAGTACGCGGTCGATGGTGCGTCGGGTATTTCGTCGCTTCATCGCGGGCCCCCACAGGTCGCCGACCCGCCGAAGTCGAGACGGCATGGTCTCGAGCGTGAATTGCTCGAGACGAAGGCTGCTGCGCAGTTCGCGCCAATCGAGCGGTGCGGAGACGGTCGCCAGAGCCCGCTCACGCAGGGAATAGGCCGCGACGACGCTCTTCCCTTCCGCGTTCTGTTGTGCGTCGACGTAAGTCGTATGCGGCGGCCGCGCCTTGATGCTGCGTTCGACGGTCGCTCGGTCCGGATGCGCCTCCACGACGCGCTCGGCAATTCGCTCGGCGGCCAACGCGGCTTCCTCGAACGCCGTCTTCGGCGGGAGCGGAAGTACGATGTGTAGGCCGCTGGAGCCCCACGTCTTTATTGCGGCCGTGAGCCCCATTTTGTCAAGCTGGGCTTTGATTTGTTTCGCCAGCGTGACCACGTCGCGGAACGGAACATCGTCGCCCGGATCGAGATCAATCGTGGTGGTGTCGGCGTACTGTCGCGTCTTGATGCGCGCCTGCCATGTGTGCACCGCGATCGTCCCGATCTGCACCGTGTAGAGCAGCGTCGACAAGTCGCCTCCAATCAATCGCTCGGCCTTTTCACCGGTTGCGGCTATGATAGGCGCCGTCCGTACACCGCGCGGTACGGATTTCCCCGCATTTTGCTGGAAGAAGAACGGACCGTCGATACCATCGGGATAGCGCTTCAGGATGAGCGGACGGTCTTTGATGATCGGCAGCAGCATCGGCGACACCGAGACGTAGTAACGCATTACGTCACCCTTGGTGATGCCCGCCTTCGGGAAGAACGATTTGCCAAGACTCGATACGTGCAGCGTCTTGCCTCGTCCGAGCGCGAGTTCACCGTCGCCGTCCTCGCGCTCGATGCGTTGCAATTGCTTGATGATGGACGCCGTAGTTCGCCCGTCGCTCATGTCATCTCCTGCGCCCACTGTTGTACGCTTTCGCGCTCCTTGTGCACGTCGCGCGCGTTCTTGTCTTCGCGCACGCCAAGAAAGATTGGTTGTCTCAGCCGGCCGTCCGACGTCCACTCGGCGAACTTCACCTCGACCACCACCGTTGGCCGTACCCAGTGCGCGGGCTCGTTCGTCTTGACCGGCTCGGCGAATGGACTCGAGCGACGCTCGAGCGGCTCGAGTCGTCGACGCATGTCACGCAGCGAGGCGCGGTTGAATCCGCCGCCCATGTGTCCGACGTAGCGAAGCCGGCGATGCGCATCGAAGTATCCCAGGAGCAGCGCACCCAGGTATTGGCGCGACAGCCGCGGCTCCGTATAGCCGCCGACCACGAACTCGGCGCGATGCTGCAGCTTGAGCTTGCGCCAGTCGCGCGAGCGGGCGCCGGGCACGTATCGCGATTCGAGCCGTTTCGCGATCACGCCTTCCCAGCCGCGCCGGCGCGCTTTGGCGAGCATGCGCGCGCCGCTTGCTGAGGATTCGCTAATTTTAATTCTCTTATCACCGAATTGGTCGACCAGGGCTTCGAGTCGCGCGCGGCGCGCCGCGAGCGGTTGCCGAGTGAGATCGGTGCGGCCGTCGCGCAGGATGTCGAAGAGCATGATGGCGGCCGGACTCGTCTTCATGGTGTCGGCGATCGCTTCCTTGCGATGAAAGCGGCCCTGCAGCGCTTGAAAGGGGGCCGGGGCGCCGCGTACCATCGCGACGATCTCGCCGTCCAGCACGAGCGGGCGTCTGGCGCGCTTGGCGAGCGCCTTGAACGCGTCGACGATCTCGGGAAACTGGACGCTCTTGTCGCGTCCGTTCCGCGTCACGAGCTGAATTGTACGAGCGCTGACAACGGCGATGACGCGCATGCCGTCGTACTTCTGCTCGAAGACCCAGTCGCGCCCGGCCGGTACCGTCGTGCCGATCGTCGCGTACATCGGTTCCGGTGCGGACATGGTCGACCTTAGGTGCGCATGCTCGATGCCCACACTAGATGCGCATGCTCGAAAAAGAAAACGCCTCGGACGTTGCCGAGGCGTTTCTTGTCGACCGTTTGCGCGGGATCACGACGCCTTGACTACGTCGGCTGCTTGTGGGCCCTTCTGACCTTGAACGATCTCGAACTCCACGCGATCGCCTTCGGCCAGGGACTTGAAGCCGTTCCCCTGGATGGCGCTGAAGTGAACGAATACGTCGGGGCCGCCTTCACGAGAAATGAATCCGTACCCCTTGGCGTCGTTGAACCACTTCACGGTGCCTTGTAGACGAGCCATTGCACGTACCTCTTGCCGAAACTGTGACCCTTGATCCCGCGCTGCGGTAATTGCCTTGCTGCGCACCCCGCCTGCGTGATCCTCCCCCCGCCTCGCAGCCTTCGCCAATAAATCAACGAGGCCGCTTGTAGGGCGGTCGAGGCAAGTTTTGTGCAACTCGAAGGGGTCAAACTGGCGGAGGCGTGCTTTTCTCCCGCCGTACACTACCGCTTCACAGCGCCTCGCCGACTATGCGGCGCCAGCGATATAGCGGGCCACGCGTCCACACGCGGCGCAACGCAGCGTGACATGCGAGCGCGGCGGCGGGGGGACATCACCCGGCTCACGTTCGATGGGCCCGGAGCACGACGGACAGCTCAACGGGGCACCGGTGCGGTCGTTCGCGATCAAGTGCAAGGCCTGCGCTGGGTTATACGTAGCCGGGCGTGGCTTCCGCATTCGTCCCTCCTCGACAGCTGACTGCCCGGAAATACGGCTCCGGTACGCCTGTAACAGCTAACCTTCTAATTCGCTAAGACTCTCAACGTTATATACTTGTCACATTGAGGTTGTGTTGCGGCTGGGGTCGCTTGGGATCGACTCCGGGCAAGCACGGCGCGCGCAGTGGCGCCTGCGTTATACGCCCGGCGCGCCAGATGGTTCCCCATAGCCACTCCCATTGCCCCACCTACAGGACGACGGAACAGGCCTGCGGATACGCGTACGGTCCTAGGCAGTACTGCCCGCTATCCCCAGTCGTGCGGACGCCGCCAGATCCGCCGCTTCAGGCGCCAATGCGCCTTTTCAGAAATCTCTCGACCGTCGGGAAACAGTTCACTGTCGCCGAGGAGGTCGAGCATGTCCGTGGCCTTGGCGGACGACTCGTCGGCCCAGTGGACGATTTCCGCTTCCGTCGTCATCGGCAGCACCGGGCTGCCGAACTCCAACGCGCCATGATGCGACAGAATCATGTGCTGCAGCTCCATGAGCTGCGCGCTGTTGCACACGGCCTCACCCACCGCGGCGACGCGGCGCTCCAGCATCAGGCAGCCAAGCACGATGTGTCCGAGCAACAGCCCGCACGGCGTCGTCGTGAACCCGCCCGGCCCGATCTCGTACGACTCGAGCTTGCCGATGTCGTGCAGCAGCGCACCCGCGACCACCAGATCGACGTTCGCGCGCATCGTCCGCGCGGCCTGGCGCGCAATGCTCGTGACTTCATAGACGTGTAACAACAAGCCGCCGAGCTTGGCGTGATGCCCGGCGGTGGACGCCGGCGTCCGCTCGAACCGCACCCGGAAGTCGTCGTCGCCGAAGAAAAGGTCGAGCACACGTCTCAGCGTTCGCGATTCCATCTCCGACCGAACCCGGTCGACCCACGCCCACAACTTCGCGCAATCGCCGTCGATGACCGGCAGAAACTCCTCTGCACGAAACGTTTCGTCGGGAAGAATTCTCACCGGGCCGGTCAGCGACAGTTGCTTCTTTCCCGGTCCGCCCCGCGTGTAAATCGTGACGTCGCCGATCGCTTGCACGACCTTGCCGGACCGAGCGCCGTCGGCCCATTCGAGCTTGTCCGACCAGATCGGCGACGTATCGATCTTTCCACTCGCGTTGCCCAGCGTCAGCACGACGTAAGGATCGCCGTTGCTGGTCTTCTTCTCGGCGCGCTCATAGACGAGGAGCTCACCGGTGACGCGTTCACCGGGAGCGAGATGTGGAATGAGAAGCGGTGGCATGAGAGGAGGGAATCCGCGGCGAATGATGCATTGAGGCTTACCGCCGTGTCCAGTTTTTGCTATCGTCTATTCACGAAATTCACCACCGACTCCGAGGAGAAGTCCTATGGCGGCCAGCAAGCGCAGCGCCGGTGCAAGGAAGAAGTCTCGCGCGAAGTCCGGGGGCAAGACCGCGAGCGCGCGTGGCGGATCAAAATCGCGCGGCAGCGCGAAGAAAGGCGGCGCGAAGAAGAGCGCGAAGAAAGGCGGCGCCAAGAAGTCCATGGCGAAGAAGGGCAACGCCAAGCGCGGCAACAAGCCGGCCGTCAAACGATCGAGCGCTTCGCGCGGCAGCGCCGCAAAGAAGAGCGGAGCGAAGAAGAGCGCGACCAAACGCAGTTCCGGCGGCGCAAAGAAAGGCGGCAGTCGCAATCCGCTCTCGCGTGTGACTCGCGTCGCGAAGGAGATCACACAGCAGGCCACGACCGTCGTGACCGAAGGCGTGGAGACGCTCAAGGAGCTCGGCGAGAATCTCGTCGATCGTGTTACGAGCTGACGGCGCGGTGTGAATCCATCCAGTCCGCGAGCATGTCGAACACTTTTTCGCGGCCATAATCGACAGTGATGACGTGAGCGGCGCCTTCGATCCACTCGAGGCGCTTCTCGTCGGCGCCGAGGCGAGCGAACGCCGCCTCGGCGTCGCGCATTGTGATGCGATTGTCTCCGCGCGAATTCACGACCAGGGTCGGCGCCATAACGCGCGGAAGTGCGGCGGCCGCGCGGTGTACGGTCTCGCGAAGCGCACGGAGCGCCGCCGGCGTGAACACGCCGTACGCCAGACTGCGTTGGCGTTCACTCGGGTCGAGTACCGAGAGTCCGTCACCTGAGCGAACGAGCGGCACTATCGGTCCCCAAATCCAGGACAGCGCGGCTGCACGCTCGATCGCAGGCGGCATGGCCAGGTACGGCGCGACGAGTCCGAGCGCAGGCAGCTCGGGAGCCGTGGCGGCGACTTGCACCGCGAGTGCGCCGCCCATCGACAAACCGACGACACCGACCCATTCGTGCCGCTCGCGAAGGCGCGCGTAGTGTACATTCGCGGCGTCTGTCAAATCATCGGCTCGCAGCCGAGCGAACGCCGCCGGCGTGCGTCCGTGGCCGGGGAGTAGCGGTGCCTCGACGTGATAGCCGCGCTCGAAGAGTCGGTCGGCGAGGTAGCGCAGCGTCTGGGGCGTATCGCCGGCACCGTGGAGCAACAGCGTCGCAGGCGCGCCGGGTCGCGCAAGAACAAACCCTTCGGCACCGATGACAATGCCGTCCGGTCCCAGCGGGGCACGTGAAGCAACGAACGTTGTCAGTGTTCGGACGTGCCGCCATCGCAGCGCATATAGCGCAGAGGCGAGGACGACCAGGCCAACGATCGTGACGGTCGTCATGCGGAGAGCTGGCGGTCAAACACGGATGCGCTCCGGACGTACACTGAACCGGGAGCATGGATCAATCGGGCCAAAAATATACACGCCCGCTCTTTGTGGAGCGGGCGTGCCGATGCTTGTCGAGATGAGAGTGCTACTGGAGGGCCTGTTCCGCTCCGTCCGCGATGGCCGGGAAGGGAAGCTCGTTGTCGAGCGCTCCCGATTCCAGTCGTTCCGCGAGCTGCGACGGCGGAGCGACGATCAGCGAGGTGCCTTTGCGCTCCACGAGCCCTTCGCCTGTCAAGCGTCCCAGCACGAGCGAGACCGATTCGCGCGTGGCACCGACCAGTTCACACAGCAGGCGATATCGCGCGGTGCACAGGACGATGCGGCCATCTTCGCGCGTGAATGTGTTGTTGCTGGCCATGCGCACCAAGGTGGCGAGCAGGCGCTGCTCGACGCTCAGCGTCGTCAGCTCGCGCAGCTTGTCGAGCAGCGCGGTGCGTTCGCCCATGAGCTGGTTGACGAGCATGAGCGATTGATGCGGCTGTTCGCGGACGAAGGCGCGGAATCGCGCGGAGCTCAAAAACAGCGTTTCACTCTCTTCATCCGCGCGCGCGTCGGTGACGTAGCGCGCGTTTTGCGAAAGCCCTTCCGAGCCGAACGTCTCGCCGGGCGTCGCGATCCACGGCACGAATCCGCGACCGGCGCGCACTCGGCTTCGCAGAACGATCCGTCCGCGAGTCACGATGAACACGCCATCCGCCGCCGCACCGCGTTGATAAATCGCAAAACCCGAAGGCCACGACGCACGTGCGGCGTAGGCGGTCAGCGTTTCTCGTTCAGCGTCTGTCAACCGCGCGAGGCCCAAGTTCATATCCCCCACAACCATCCTCACATCCCGCATCAGAATGCAGGGGTTGCAATGTCTGGGCCGCTCTTGACACGGCTAGTGCACCGCCCTCTGTTGCATGGCTCACGGATACGTCGCTGTACGGCTCGCTATCCCGCTCCTGCACGCGTGCTTCAGATACTCTCCGCGTCATGACGCTCGCGGTGGCCAACCCCTCGTCCTTTCAGCCCAACGTCCCGCAGACCGTTCCGATTGTCGTCCTCGGAACGGATGCGTTGCTTGCAGCCTCGCCGTCGACGCCGGTGCAGCTCGCACACGCATGTTTGCGCGCGGGTTTCGCCAACGTCATCCCCGCGAGCTGGGGCGATGAGCTCATCGCGAGCGCTGTGCTTCGCCGGTTGCCGCACTTCACGGGCGGACCCGCGATTCAATGCAGTTGTCCGATCGTCGCGCATCGCCTTCTGAGCGTCGGCGGAGACTTGCGTCAGGCAATGATCGGTCTCGTCCCGCCGCCGGTCGCGATCGCGCGATACGTCCGCACGCTCTCGCAACCCGCGCGCACGCGTATCACGTACGTCGGCCGCTGCCCGGGCGCGATCGATGACTCGATCGACATTCGGATGACGCCGGATGCGCTGCTCGGCATGCTCGCCGAGCGACAGATCGCGCTCGACGAGCAACCGCGCGTGTTCGAGTCGGTGATTCCTCCCGACCGTCGCCGCTTTCGCTCCCAGCCCGGTGGACTTCCTTCGGCCGACGCGCTTTGGAACGATGCGGGTGCGCGCACGCTCGTCGAGATCGACGGAGACGACCTCGTTGCCGAGCTCGCGCAGCAGCTGCTGAGTGGTAAGAATGTGCTCATTGACGTTTCCGCACGACTCGGCTGCGCGTGTAGCGGCGCACTTGGCGGAATGTCGGCGAAGGACGCACGGGCCGGCGTCGTTGCGCTCGAACCGCCGCGTGCGACGACCGCGGTCGTCGAAGAGAGCGCGCCGATCGATCTCGATCTCGCGGTGCCCGCGGCACCACGCACGCCGACCGACGTCCTCGCGATCTCACCGTTCGACACGCCGCCGAAGCCATTCCTCACCCCACCCGCCGCCGGTACGATGCCCCTGGGTCATCGAATCAGTCCCGTCCGCGGGCTGTCGACGGTCGTCGACGTCCGGCAGTCGCGCACGAGCAGTCCGGTGAATCCGCGCGCGGTCCTGGGTGCGGTGCCCGTGAGTCGCGACGTCGAAGGAAAATCGCTGCCGCGGGCATACGTTGCGCGCCGGCGCTCATCACCCAAGGGCATTCCGGTGATGTCTCTTCCGCCTGACGACATCGCGGATCCACCGCCGCTGCCGCGTCGACGGCGCGCGAGCACGGAGACAACCGCGGCGACTGACGTTCCGAGCGTCGCCGAGGCTTCGACACGGCGCGCCGGATCGGAGATTCGGCTGGCGCTTCCGGCGTCGCTCACGGCGCGCCATCTCCTTTATGTCGCGGGTGCGATCCTTCTGCTCACGCTGTCGGTGAGCACGATGGTGGCGGTGATCGTCGGACGCTTCCTCCGATAATCACCGCCGGATCGCTTGCTGCGACTGAATTACAGGACTGAATTACGGCGCGTGCAGTGCCGCGCGCGCGTTCGCGACGGCCTGCGCCGCGCGATCGAAGCGTGACGCAAGATCCGCTATCTCCGACTGCGTCAAACCCGCGTCGTTTGCACGAATGGCTTCGTTGATCGACGGCAGGGCCATGTTCGCATAGCCGTTGTTCTCATCCGCCACGTAAATCAGGTTGCGAAACCACGGCCGGCTGTGCAGTCCTTGCGGTCGAATCAACGCTCGTTCGACCTGAAGGAGGGCCTGGTTCGCGCGCTCAGTCGTGGCGCGCGATGCATTGTTGGCGAGCGCCGAATCGCGCGCGGCATTGAACGCCGCGCCTTCACGCTCGAGGCGATCGATCGACGTCACGAGCGTTGTCGTGGAAGCGGTCCAATGATGCGCCATGACGGCGCTGTCGATCGCGGGCAAATACCGGCGCATGGTTCGCGCGAATTCGACATAGTCGTATGGCAGAACGTCGGCGTCGGCGAGCCGCAGCATCATTGCCGTCGCGATGCGCGCGGCGGCCGCGTGATACTTGAAGCCCGGATCGCCGAACTTTGTCATCCACGCGTAGTCGTCGTACTGCGAGTGATACACGCCACCCGGTCCGCCAAATCCCCACTCGGCGATCGGAATGCCCAGGTGATTGTAGAAGCCCGCGAAGTCCGAGCCGCCGCCGGGATCGCCCATCGCGGGCTCCGCGCCGTTCGCGACACCACTCGCCTTGCGCCATTCGCTGTATACGCTGCCGGCGTTGTTCGGATCGGGAACGAGTCGCGCGACGTCTCGCAACGTCGGACGTAAGGATGGGGAACCGCCGCCGTTGAAGCGGGGTCCCTGCGCCGCGACGTCCTGATTGAGATACGCCACCGCGCCGCGCGCCAAACGAAGCGAATCGTCTTCGACGTATTCCGTCGAGCCGATCAAGCCCCATTCTTCGGCGTCCCATGTCGCGAACACGATCGTGCGCTTCGGGCGCCACCCGGATTTGAGCTCGGCGGAAATCGCGCGCGCCGCCTCGAGCACGCTCACCGTACCGCTCACGTTGTCGGCTGTACCCGGACCCCAGGCGTCGCGGTGTCCTCCCACAATGACCAGCTCATCGGGGAATTCGGTGCCGCGAATGATGCCGAACGTGTCGTAGATCGGCTTGACCGCCTTCGTGGCGCGGTCGTCCTTCACCGCGAGACGTGCGCGCACCGGCCCCGGCCCCACGTGATAATGAAACGCTAATCCCCCCTGCCATCCGCGCGGTACGCTCGCGCCACGCACGTCCTTGAGCAGCTCCGCGGCGTTGCCGTAGCTGATCGGCACCACGGGGATGTGCGGGATATCCATCTGCTGAGGCATCAGGCGTGGCACACCGGCCTTGCTGCCGTACCCCGGCGTCGACGGATCACCGTCGGAATTCAGAATGCTTCCGCGCTGCACGCCGGCGCTGTTCCGCATTGGGCCGTCAGGATAGACGTCGCCGACGACGTATCCGTCGTCCTGCGGATCGCTGTAGATGAACAACCCGACCGCGCCATGCTTCTCCGCCTCGCGCGCCTTGATGCCGCGGAACGATCGGCCGTAGCGCGCGATCGCAATCTTCCCCTTCACCGACACGCCCATCGAATCGAGCTGCGCGTAGTCTTCGATCAAACCGTAATTCACGTACACGACATCCGCGGTGACGTCACCTTCGCCGCTGTAGCCGTTGACCGTCGGATATTGCGCGAGCGCGGACGTCGGGTCGCCGGCGACCGGCGGCTCGGCCAACGAGAGCTCCTTCGGCCGTGGCGATACCCGCGCCGCATGCACGGAGACGGGATGCGGCATCCACACGTCGTATGATCGCACCTCCGTCTCGATCCCCATTTTCTTCATCTCCGCGACCACGTAGTCACGGGTGCGCGCTTGCGCCGGTGTGCCCGAGACGTGCGTCTCGCGCGAGAGATCCTTCGATTCGCGCGCCGCAACGTCCGGCGAAGGACGTGCGATCGCGCTCGTCTCGAGCTGTCGTTCACGCGCCGCGTTGGCGGGAGTGTAGCCGACCATCGGCTGCTGCGCGGACAACGCCGCGCCGCACAGCGACGCGACGACGATGACCAATGTTGTTTTCACGGAGATAATCCGGGTGCGAGAAAGTTCATCAACACTTCCGTGAACTTACCGCCAAGCAACGCGTCGCGCTCGCGCGGTCTCGTGCTTACTCGTGCTTATTCGTGCTGGTCCAGGGCCGCACGGACGGCCTCGCGCAGTCGCTTCTCACGGTCGGGCGCCTCGCCCACACTCGCCGCGATCGCACCGAACTGCCGCAGCATCTCGCCCTGGAGAAACTCGGCCGTCTCCTTGATGCCGAGTCCTTCCAGCGCGCGCTCGGCAAGATGGTGGAGCAGGAGTCGCGTGTCGTTATCGAGGTCGTCCAACGACGGTGGCGTGCGCGGTGGCGGCGCGACGCCGCGACCACCGTTGCGTTTTGGAGACTCCCACAGCGCGGCAACCGGTGCGAGCGTCACGACGAACGATCCCGGCGTGTGCTCCTCGTGTCCGGCGATCACACCGCGGCGCTTCAACACATGCAGCTGCCGGATGATCGCTTCGCGCACGACGGAATGCCCGCCTTCACTGTTGTTGCCGCGACCGGTGATGATGAGCACTTCCTCGGCACGATCGATCTGCTGCTGGCGAAGCCACGCCTCGGCTCGGGTAGACGCGGCCTGCGGCGTCGGAAGCGACTCTCGCAAGTTCAACGTGCGCTGCGCGCCGAAACGCACTTCATCGAACGCTTGGCGAAGACCCCGCAGTCCTCCGCCCACACGGCGATCCGGACGATTCATGACTCTGAATCTATCCCAGAAACACCGCACGGTTACGCCACGCGCCGCTTCCGCTCGATGAGCACGGCACCGCCCAAGCCGAGGATCGCGACCAGAACGCCCGTTGCCAATCCAACGATGGATACCGTCGGCCCGATGTCGAATGAGCCATACATTCTTCTCGCCCACGCCCTCAGCCATGCGTCGACGTCCTCGCCGCTCGCTTGCTTGAACGCATCCACCGCCGGCAAAGGCGAATGCCAGAACCGCGCGAACCGGTCGTGTCCGAGCGTATGCACCATGTCCGACACGATCAATCCGTCGGACGGACCGAGCGGCGTGCGACGCACTGGACCATAGAAGCTCGACACGCTGCTTCCGAACGACGTGACGACGTGCGAGCGCCACGCGGAGTCGACGCCGCTGGCCCGTGAGCTGAACAAAATGCGTTGACACGCGCCCGGTTCGCCGGCGATGCACGCCACCCCGGCGGGTGTGACGAGCGCGCGTAGTTGATCCTGTTGATTGTCAACTTGCCAGTCGGGCTGGCGACCGTACATCGGGCTGCGAGATAGCCCGCGCCACGGAGCGGATTCTTCGTTCCACGCAGCGATGCGCGCGGGTGCCCAGCGCGTATCGAACATCCAGCGCTGCACCGTGCGGCTCGGCATGCCGAACTCGGCATACAACGCGCACGGATTCAGGAGCGCGTCGATCGTTTCCGGCGACGTAATGAGCCGAGCGATGATGCGATCGAGATCTAGCCGAACGTTCGTCCGCAGGCCCCGCACATGTGCCATCGACACGCAGACGCCCTGCGTTGCGGCATCGGGCAGAAACCCTTCGATCGGCGTACCCGGCATGAGCGATCGAGCAACCGGCAGGCCGTGCGGCATCTCCAGAGTGTCCAGGACGACGGCAATCACCGTCGGCTGTGTTGTTGTGATGTGCAGCCGTGCCCACTGCGTCTGGATCGCTGAGAGCAGGCGCTGCCGAGTGACTTCGCTCAGCTTCGGATCGAGCATCACTATCGGCTGCGGCCCGCGAAGGTTGCGCGCGGCCTGCAGCAGCGAATCGCGCAATTCGAGCGAACGCAGTCTGCCGTTGGCGCGCGCAAGTTGTCCTTCCATCGCCGCTGCCGGGCTGCCGCGATACTCCCACTCTCTGGGCGCCATGATTTCTGGCGCACTCATCGCCGGAGGCGTTGCGCGAAACAGCGCGCCGAACCAGATAAACGCGCAAGCAAGGACCGTAACGAGCAGCCAGCGGGAAACGGTCAGCGCCATCGCGAGCTCCTCAGTGCGAGGCCGGCGCATGCCCCCGCCCACACGAGCGACGAAACGGCCGTCATGAGGTCAATCGCCGTCGACGTCGACTTGGTGTCAGCGATCGTGGCGCGCCAGCGCGCGACCACCGAATCGATCGGCATCTTCGCCGCCGCCTCGATGCGCTCGCGGCGCGAGCCGTTGGCCGCGAAGCGATCGAAGGCGCCTGACCCGCCCAGCTGAAGCGCGAAGCGGACGAAGCTCTGCCGCACGAGCGGCGGCGCAGGGAGCGACAGTGCATCTCCCGGAATCAGCTCGGCGACTGAATCGCATGCTGGTTGCAGTCCTTGTTGCGTGCATCGGTCGTAGAGGTGCACGTCCGCCGTTCGAAGGATCTGTCGAAACGTTCGAATCAGGCTGGAACGTTCCGATGCATCATAGAAGTCGAATACGGGATTTAGAGAATCCGAAAGCCCGAGTACTTGAAGACACCGCTGTACGTCTCCGTCCGCACACTCGCGATCGGCCTTTGAGGCGGCAAGCAGCAACGCGACGCGCGCGGATGACCAATCGTCTCGCGTGGGTTGAGTGAGCGCGATGGGTCCGCCAAGCCAGTCGCGGACAGGGGGTCCCAGCTCATCCATGACGACCTGCTGCGCCTTTGCGGCCCAAGCGGTATACAGCGCGTCGGCAGTCGGATACACGGAACTGCGCAGCGTAAGGCGTCCGGTCGAATCGGCGCTCGACGTCAACACCGGAAGACGGTCCCGAGGGCTCGACGAGCTCGCGGACCTCGTCACGACGTCGCGAGCGCGCGGATCGCCGGGTGAGATGACGACGAACGGATGGCGAAGCAGTCGTTCAGCGAACGCGCCGTACGCCCGTTCGACGACGGGCGCCAAGCGTTGCGCTGCCTCGTACGCGAGCGCCGCGCTGCTCGAATCGGAGCGTGCGATCACGTCGCCCACGCGCACAGAGTCGGGAGGCAGGTTCAAGTACGTCTTGGTCTGCCGAATTGCTTCGGCTGCCGCCATCGGACGCCAAGTCTTCGCCAACGAATCGACACGTCCCCTGAACTCGGCCACGGTCTGAGCGCCGGCATGTCTCGCGAGCATCAGTCCCGCGATCGCGACAACGACGCGCCTAGACATCGACCAGCGCCCAACGACCACCGAACACCGCCAGCAGTCCCGGCGTCGCGAACAGGACGTCGATGGCGTGCGACAGGATGTCGATGTGCGAGTTCGCCGACGAGAGCACCACCTGTGCGACGATGATGAGCGCAATCGCGCCAAGGATGTATCCCGCGGTTCGCGGCGTCGCGGCGGAGATGGCGAAGAACAACGCGTACGCCACGAGCGTCGCGAATGCAAAACGCAGCGTCAGCGCGAGAGGATAGGCGTGCAGCTCCTTCGGCACCATCGAGCTGTGCGCCACGATTTCGGTCGCGATCAGCAGGGCGATGACCGGAATCACGAGCATCAGGATCCCCGCCGCAAATCGATACCACACGTACCGCCACCGCGCGATGGGAAGCGACAGCGCATAGACATGCCGCAGGCGATGATCCGACGCCCACGCCAGCATCGCGGTCGCGAGTCCGAGCGCGCCGGCCGCGATCGCATACCCGACGCCCCACCCCTGCATGGTCAATACAAAGGTCGCGAGCGGCGATACGCGCGCTTCATCGGCCGCGAATGCCGCGGTCCGCAACGAGACGAGCGGAATGGCGAAGACGATGAGAACGCCGAGCAGTGCCAAGCCCTTGCACCACTTCCATTGCGTCTCGAGAATCGCACGCCACATCGTCGGTCGGTTCATCGCGTCACCTCGGCCTTGCTGCGGAACGACCGCAGCAGCTCGACGAATCCATCCTCGAGATCGAGATCCACGACTTCGCGCAGCGTCGCGCCCTGCGGTCCGAAATACTCTCGCATGTCGTTCGACCAGCCGCGCACGAGCCACTGTTCGCCGCTGCCGTTTTGCTGACGCCGCGTCAGCACAGTGAACGGCGCGTCGGCCGTCACGCGCGGCGGATTCACGATCGAGAGCCGCTTGATCCCATCCTTGAATTGCTGCATCGGTAACTCGGCGACGAGTGAGCCGCGATCCATGACCGCGATCCAATCGCAGATCCGCTCGAGCTCGTGCACGAGATGACTCGAGATGAGCACCGTTGCGTGGTGATTCGAGACGTACGCCAGCAGCGCCTCGAGCACCTCGCGCCGAACCACGGGATCGAGCCCGTCTGTCGGCTCGTCGAGCAGCAGCAGATCCGGCTGCTGCGCAAGGGCGAGGAGCATCATCAACTTTCCGGTCTCACCCTTCGATAACGAGCCCACACGGCGATCCGGCACGAGATTGAATTCGCGCTGCAGCTCGCCGGCCCAGCGCTGGTCCCAGCGCGCGTGAAACGCGGAGTGGTAGCGGAGCGCATCGTCGACCGTGAGCGTCGGATACAAGTGGGGGCGCTCGGGGACGTACCCCGTTCGTGCCGTGACCGCAACATGGTCGGCCGGCATTTCATGCCCGAGTACCGTGATTGTTCCGCCGCCGGGCGGCAGCAATCCAAGCAGCAGGCGGATTGTCGTGGTCTTCCCCGCGCCGTTCGGCCCGAGAAAGCCATAGATGGCCCCGGACGGCACATGCATACTCAAATTAGAGATCTGAAATCCGCGGCCGGGGCGGTACTGGAGATCGCGCGTTTCGATGGCGAGCGTCACGCTACTCGTTCCTCCCGTTGAGCTCGTGCTCTATCGCGGCGCGTACGTCCGCCGCGGAGATCCCCAATCGGCCCGCATCAGCCAGCAGCTCGCGCACGAGACGCCGCGCTTCCGCCCGGCGATCCGTCTCGAGCCGGTCGCGAGGAACGTCGAGGACGTACGTCCCGGCGCCCTGTCGTGTGGCAACGAGCCCCTCGGACTCGAGCTCCCGATACGCCTGGACAACCGTCGCCGGGTTGATCCGAAGCTGCGCCGCCAACTGCCGCACCGACGGTAGTGCCGCTCCGGGACGCAGCTCGTCCGCGGCTATCGCAACTCGAAGCCGCGCCGCTATTTGCGCGTAGAGCGGGGTTGGACTTCTAGGGTCGATGCGTTCAAACATCGACCGCGAGCGACTGTATCATTGTTGTGATACAGTAACACTCGGACTACGCAGCCGCAATAGTCAAATGCGGGCGTATCACCTCGGTCGCGGCGGCCCGCGCCTCGATCTTCAGATTCTTCGCGAAGCAAATCTCATTGCACGCAAACCGCCTCGCGCACGCCAAACAATCTCGGCGAATCTTCTCCGGGTAGCGCGCGCGATCCACGCGCTGGTACCCGACCGCTGAAAAAAATGCGGGCTGCAGCGTGAGCGCGAAGACGTCGTATACCCCGCGCTTGATGGCGAGCGCCTCGACAGCGTCGACGATCGCGCGCCCGACCCCGCACCCGTGCACCTCGCGCGACACCGCGATCGCCGCGACCTCCGCCACCGACGGCGAGTATTCCTTCAACGCGCCGCACGCGACGATCGCCCCGTTCGCCCGCCGTGCGCCTACGACGTAGTCGTGGATCGCGAGCTCGATCATCTCGGGTGTACGGCGAAGCATCAGCGCGTCGTCGGCGAACGTGCCGATGAGCTGCGCCAACGCCGCCGCGTCCTCGGTGCGTGCGCGCCGGATGATCACGTCCGCCGTCATCAGAGAATCTCTTCGAGCTTCCCGAGGCCGAGTGCAAGCTCGTCGCGCGTCATCACGAGCGGCGGCAGCAGACGCACGGTGTACTCGCCCGCGCTGCAGACGAGCAAGCCGGCGTTGAATGCTTCGCTCACGACGTGCGCGGCGGTGCCCATGACGTCGATGCCCCACATGTAGCCCAGCCCGCGCACCGCGCGAATGCGCGCCGTGCGATGCGCGATCTCGTTGAGCTGACGGCCGAGCCACGCGCCATTCTCCGCGACATGCTTCAGCATCTCCGGACGGGAGACCCGATCGATGACATGGTTCGCCACGCTCGCGACGAACGGCCCGCCGCCGAACGTCGTGCCGTGATCGCCGGGCTTGATCGTTTCAGCGATTTGCTCGGTCATCAACACCGCGGCCATGGGCAACCCGCCGGCGAGTGGCTTCGCGAGCGTCACCATGTCGGGCTCGATACCAAAATGCTCATACGCGAAGAGCGTCCCGGTGCGGCCAAGGCCACACTGAATCTCGTCGAAGATGAGCGCGACGTTCCGCTCGCGCGTGAGCGCGCGCACTTCGCGCACGAACCCCGCGTCCAGCACGCGCACGCCACCCTCGCCCTGAATCGGCTCGAGAATGACGGCGGCGGCCGTCTCCGGGTTCAACGCGACCGCGAGATCCTCGATGTCGCGCTCGACGATCGAGATCCCGGGCGCGAGTGGACGGAACGGCATGCGATACGACGGACGATCCGTCGCGGCGAGGGTTCCGAACAACCGTCCATGAAACGAGCCGCGCAGCGCGACGATCTCGTGCTTCGCGTCACCCTGCGTGCGCGCCCAGCGACGCGCGAACTTGAACGCGCCCTCGTTGGCCTCCGCGCCGGAGTTGCAGAAGAACACCTTCGACGCGAACGACTTTTCGACCAGCGTCGCAGCCAATCGCTCGCCTGCACTCGTCGCGTACAGATTGGACGTGTGTACGAGACCGTCCGCCGCGGCGTGCATGGCCGCGCGCAGACCCGCGTCGCCGTAACCGAGCGCGTTCACGGCGATGCCACTCACGAAATCGAGATAGCGCTTGCCGTCCGCGTCCACGAGATACACGCCGTCTCCGTCGACGAATTCCGACGGCGCGCGCTTGTAGTTGCCAAGCAGCGCGCTGGGCGATGCCGAGGGTGCGATGGACGTCGTCATCTCTATTCTCCTCCCGTGGAGCGCAGCACCGTGCCGCGCGACAAATCATCGATGGCCCGGATGTCGGAGATGCGAACGCGCATCACGCCACCCTCGAGCGCCGCCAGTCCGGCCTGCAGCTTCGCCTGCATACCGCCCGCCGCGGTTCCGTTCACGATCAGTCCAGTCGCCTCGATCGCCGACAGCGATCGGACCAGGGCACCGTCCGACATCACCCCTTCAACGTCCGACACCAGCAACAACTCCTCGGCGTCGACCGAAACGGCAATTGCCGCGGCCGCATCGTCACCATTCACGTTCAGCGCGATGCCCAGGCTGCCACTCGCGTCGCGACTGACCGGCGAGATGACCGGCGTGTAGCCGCCGGACAAGAGGAAACGCAGGAACGCCACATTGATGCGACCCGGCGACCCGACGAATCCGAGCTGCTCCGGATCCATCGGCAAGGCGGCAATCAAACCGGCATCTTCACCGGAAATGCCGACCGCGTTCACACCACAGTCGACAAACGACGCGACGAGCCGCTTGTTCGCGCTGCCCGACAGCGCCATGCGCACGATGTCGATGTCCTTCGAGGTCGTCACGCGACGTCCGTTGACGAACTTCGTGCTTCCTCCAAGTGCGCCCTGAAGCGTCGACACCTCATCGCCGCCGCCGTGCACCACGACGAGCCCACCACGTACGCGGCTCGCCGCAGCGATGATGCCGGGAAGCAGAGGGTCGGATTGCGGCCGCCCGCCCACCTTGATGACGCGCGTCATGCCTGCAGCCCCGCAACCTCATCCAGACCGAGCATGAGGTTCGCGTTCTGCACGGCCTGCCCGGCGGCGCCCTTCATCAGGTTGTCGATCGCCGACGTGACGAGCAGCATTGGCTGCCGCGTGTTCGCCAGCATTGTCGCCGAGATCCGCACGACGTTGCGATACGCCACATCGCGCAGCGACGGCGTTTCCTTGACTACTTCAATGAAAGGCTCGCCGGCGTACGCCTCGTTCCACGGCGCGAGACTGTCGGCGAGCGGCCGCGCGAGCGGTACCGTGATGGTCGACAGAATCCCGCGCGCGACGGGCAGAAGATGCGGCGTGAACACGAGGTCGGCAGCGGCGTTCCATGTGCCGAGTGTCGCTCGCATCTCGTTCAGATGGCGATGCGTGTTTCCGATGCCGTACGCGCGATAATCCTCGCTCACCTCGCCGAACAACAGCTCGCGCTTGGGCGAATTACCCGCTCCAGTCACACCGCTCGCCGAGTTGGCGACGATCGTCGCGCCGTCCGCCACGAGTCCGCGCTCGAACAGCGGCGCCAGGGCGAGGAGAATCGAGGTCGGATAGCAACCGGGATTGGCGACGACGGCCGCGCCCGAGACCAACTCCCGCGTCAGCTCCGTCAATCCATAGGGAATTCCCTCGCACCCGTTGCCAGGACGCAGGTCCGCCGATAGATCAACGGCACGCGCGCCGGCGATACGGATGCGCTCCACCCACTCCTTCGAGGCGCCATGCGGCAGCGCGCTGAACACGAGCTCGACATCGTCGAGCGCCGCGTCGTCCGGCGCGACGAACGTGAGATCGCGCCCGCCTGCGCGGACGGTAGTCCCGCGCTGCTCGTTCGCGGTCGCGAACGTGAGCGAGAGGCCGGGGTGTCGCTGGATGAGTGCGCAGAGCTCGCGACCCGCGTATCCGCTGGCCCCGAGCACACCGACTGGAATCTTATTCACGTATAATGCATAATAATGCATGAATTCCATGTCAATGGCCGCGTGGACTGCACCGCCCGCGATTTTCCCAGGGTGGGTGTGATTTGACGCGCGACAAGCAGACCCGCCAGGCGGCGATCTTGGGACTGATCGGTAGCCACCATGTCGCGAATCAGGAAGATCTTCGCCGGCTGTTGAGCGGTCGCGGCTGGGAAGTCACCCAGGCGACATTATCCCGCGACTTGCGCGAGCTCGGCGTCGTTCGAGCCCCCAGCGAGGAAGGGTCGCGGTACCTGCTTCCAGAGATGGTGGCGGACGATGCTAAACCATCGCTGGACAGCATCTTACCACAATGGTTCTCACGGATCGACGGCGTGAGCGAACTGCTCGTCCTGCACACGTTGCCCGGCGGCGCCCAGCCGATCGCCGAAGCATTGGACGATCAGGGTTGGCCGGAGATCATGGGAACGCTGGCGGGGGAGAACACGGTTCTCATCATCTGCCGGTCGGGAGTAGCGCGGGAGGCTGTATCCGCGCGCATCGTGCGGCTGGCGTCGGAAGAGTAGAGGTCGTCGACAAAAAAGGGTTCTTGGCATGTATTGACGCGCGCGAGCGATGTGATTAATTATGCATGTAGACTGCATAACCTTGCATACTCAGGAGCGCGAATGCCCCGCACCATTGTCCTCGCCTACTCCGGCGGACTCGACACCTCCATCATCGTTCCCTGGCTCAAGGAGAACTACCCCGGCTGCCGCGTCATCTGCGTCGCCGGCAATATCGGCCAAGGCTCGGACGAGCTGAGCGGGGTTCGCGCCAAGGCGCTTGCTTCGGGCGCCGACGAGTGCTTCGTCGAAGATCTGCGCGAAGAGTTCGTCGAGTCCTTCATCTATCCAACGCTCCGCGCCGGCGCGGTCTACAATCGCAAGTACCTCCTGGGGACTTCCATGGGACGTCCCTTGCTCGCGCGCCGTCAGGTCGAGGTCGCGCGCCAGGTCGGCGCCGACGCTCTGGCGCATGGCTGCACCGGCAAGGGCAACGATCAAGTACGCTTCGAGCTGACGTACGCCGCGTTCGCGCCGGATCTCGAGGTGATCGCACCCTGGCGCGTGTGGGACATTCGCAGCCGCGAAGACGCCATTTCCTACGCCGAATCGCGCGGTATTCCCATCACCGCGACTCGGCAGAAGATCTATTCGCGCGACGCGAACCTCTGGCACCTCTCGCACGAAGGCGGCATTCTCGAAAACCCGAACGCCGCGCCGCCGGATGATCTGCTGCAGCTCACCAACAACGTCACTGAAACGCCGAACATGCCGGAGAACGTGACGATCGCGTTCGAGAAAGGCACACCGGTCTCTGTGAACGGCATGCGCCTGGCGCCCGTCGATCTCATCGCCGCGCTCAATGCGCTCGGCGGAAAGCACGGGTGCGGCGTCGTCGATCTCGTCGAGGACCGCATGGTCGGCATGAAATCGCGCGGTGTGTACGAGACGCCGGGCGGATCGTTGCTCTATACGGCGCACTCGGAGCTCGAGCAGCTCGTGCTCGATCGCCGTACGCTGGCCGCGAAGGATCTCATCGCGCCGCGCTACGCTGATCTCGTGTACGAAGGGCGCTGGTGGACGACCGAGCGCGAAGCGTACGACGCGTTCGTCGACGTCACGCAGGCGCGCGTGACGGGCAGCGTGACGCTCCGCCTGTTCAAGGGCGCGACCGCCGTCGTCGGCCGCCAGAGCGAATTCGCACTCTATGATGAGCGTTTCGTCACCTTCGGCGAAGACGACGTGTACGAGCAGAGCGATGCCGCGGGCTTCATTCGCCTGTTCGCGCTGCCGGCGCGCGTGCGCGCGATCAAGGATCAGGAAATGGGACTGACCAACGATCTCCCCGTGCCGTGTCCGGCCGAGGCGGTGTCGGACGAGCCGACGCTGCAGATCGCGTGACGGCGACGGCGTTGAATTCGGCGGCCGCCAAGTCGCACAAGTTGTGGGGCGGCCGCTTCGGCGGCGGCCCCGCTCCGGCGTTCGATGCGCTGAATAATTCGATCGGCGTCGACTTCCGTCTGTGGCCATTCGATGTCCAGCTCTCGAAGGCCTGGGCGATGGCGCTGTACAACGCCGGCGTGCTCACACTTGGCGAGTGCAATGATCTCGAGCGCGGCCTGGACGCCGTCGCGCGCCGCCTCGAGCACGGTGAGCAGCCGATCGAGAGCGACGAAGACGTGCACACGATGATCGACCGGTTGCTGCACGACGAGATCGGCGACGTCGCGTCGAAGCTGCACACCGGCCGTAGCCGAAACGATCAGGTGGCCACCGCAACCCGCATGTGGGCGATGGACGCCACCGAACGGCTCGACGACGCGGTGCGTCAGCTGCAGCAAACGATGATCGATCAGGCGCACGGGCTCGAGACGGCCTTGATGCCGTCGTACACGCACATGCAGCGCGCGATACCGGTTTCGGGTGCGCATTGGCTGCTGTCGCACTTCTGGCCGCTCGAGCGCGATCGCGTACGCCTGCGCTCCGCGCGCAGCTCGGCCGCCGTGTTGCCGCTTGGCTCGGGCGCGGTGGCGGGGTGCGCATATCCCGTCTCGCGTGTGTTGCTGCAGGGCAGCCTCGGCTTCGCGGCGATCACGCCGAACTCGATCGACGCCGTCAGCGATCGCGATTTCGTCGCCGAACTGTTGTTCACGGCCACGATGATCGGGACGCACCTCTCACGCCTCGCCGAGGATTTGATCATCTACGGCTCGAGCGAGTTTGGTTTCGTGCAATTTGGCGATGCGTTCACGAGCGGCTCGAGCATGATGCCGCAGAAGCGAAATCCGGACGCGCTCGAACTTGCGCGCGGGTCGGCCGCCCGGATGCTCGGCGACCTGACGACGTTGATCGCGACGTTGAAAGGCTTGCCGACGAGTTACAACAAGGATTTGCAGGACGACAAGCGCGTCCTGTTCGACGCGGTCGATACGCTGCTGTTGGTGCTGCCCGCGGTCTCAGGCGCGCTCGCCGAGTGTGAGTTCAAGCCGGCGCGCATGCGGGCGGCGTTGTCGAGCACCATGATGGCGACGGATCTCGCGGACTATCTCGTGCGCAAGGGCGCCACGTTCCGCGAGGCGCATGGAGCGGTCGGTGGGTTGATTCGCCGCTGCGAGCGGGAGAAAGCGGAGCTGCATACGCTGCCGCTGGCGGCGTTCACCGAGGCGCATCCGCTGTTCGAGCAGGACGTGTTCGGCGCTCTCTCGGCGCTGGCGTCGGTGGAACAACGTGAAGTGGATGGTGGAACGGGACCGAGCTCCGTGCGCGCGCAGCTCGAGGCGGCGCAGCGGGCGTTATAGAATTCAAATATCGCTTTTGTCCTCCCGAGCGGAGGCGCGTCGCGCCGGAGTCGAGGGACCCCCTTCTCAGCGGAGCGCCGCATATAGCTCCTCCGCCGGGACGGCGCTCCCTCGACTCGCTTACGCTCGCCCGATGACACACGCGTGCGTCCTTAGAAAATCAGCCCGAACGTGATCGGCGTGAATCGCACGTCAGTGTTCGAGACGGTGTGATACCGCGCCTCGATGTAGGCTGAGAAGCCGGTCAGCGGAAACCGGAAGCCGGCACCGACGTTCCAGCCGAAATTCGTTTCGCTGTCGTTGATGAGGAACGGCTCGCGCGTGGTGTAGTAGCCGAGTCCGCCGATGACGTACAACGAGTTTCCGGTCGTTCCTGGCGCGGCAACGTTGAACGCGTAGATCGCGTTGGCTGTAACGCCGCCGGCGTGCGATTTGGCGTTTCCGCCGTTGCTCACGGAGAATTCGTTGTAAATGCCCTCGACACGAAAGCCAAGCGGTGAGCCGCGCGGAGTGGTGCCGAGTCCGAGGAGTACGTTGTAGCCGACGTCGTTATGGCTGCCGAAGTCGCCGTTCGGGATGCTGGCGCCAGCGCCGATGTTGAAATGGAGGTCGGAGGCTTGGGCCTGAGTGGCCGCGATTGGCGTGAGGGCGAGGAGGATCGAAGTGCAGGCGGAGACGAGTTTCATGGTGGTCCTCAAGCTTGGTCGGTGTTGCGGTGAAGGTGGTGTTGAGCGCTTTGGGGGCATCCAGATTTGTGCCAAGCGGGGCGGTGTTGAAGCGCGGAGGTTGCGCCAGTTCGCGCGTGCAATAAATATCCTATTGACTCAGGATATTTATTGTGCTCGCCCCTTCCGTTAATTATCCTCGCGATATAGGATAATTATGGCGAGATACTATCACGTTGACATCGCTGCACATGCGGCGGACGCCGACCGAAAATGGGTCGACAACCTACTCTCTCACTTCGACGTTCCGGGCGTTGACGCCGACAAGCAGGGAGTCGCTCGCCGCATCTCGGCGAGCGGCGTCCACCACATCGCACTGATTCGACAACTCACCCGCGACCTCGCCATCTCGACCGACCGAGCGATCACGGTCGCCCACGCCCTCCTCCGCACAGACGCCAACCACGTCGACCTCTCCCAAGTCCTCACGCTCCACATCGACCGAACGCGCTTTCGAACCGACGTCGACCATCGCCTCGCCGATGCCGTCGAATCCATCGTCCCCGCGCGCCGAGGCCGGCCACCGAGCAGGGCCTGATCCGCGTGAGCGCAAACGAAAGCGGGGGGCCTCATCGAGGCCCCCCGCTCCACATCGAACTCCGCGCTCGGCAGCCTACCGCGCGACAGCCTTGCTCACGTTCTCCGCCGCCGGGCCCTTCTGACCCTGCACGAGGTCGAACTCCACAGGCTCTCCCTCGGCAAGCGTCTTGAAGCCATTGCCCTGAATGCTGCTGTAGTGGACGAAGCAGTCCTTGTCACCGCCGTCGGGCGTGATGAACCCAAAGCCCTTGGCGTCGTTGAACCACTTCACCTTTCCGGTCGTACGCATGTCCCACTCCTGAAAGTGCTTCCGCTACAACACCATGTTGCGCGGGCGATGTTGCTGATCCCGCGTCCGGCACCCCCGGGCGTACGGTCTCAGGCGACCGCGAAGGTAGTCGCGCTTGAAAAAAGCGTCAAGGCGTTCTCGACCGCAGCCCCTGCGGCTGCCGAACCGCTTGATATCTTTGAGTGAACCTCGAATAGCTCGGGAGCAGCCTGGTGACATTCGGCGATCGGCGACACACCGTTACAACCTGGGTAGGCGGCGTCCCCGTGGGATCCGCAATGCCGGTCGTCGTGCAATCGATGACGAACACCGACACCGCGAACGCGCGCGCGACAGCGGAGCAGGTCATCGCACTCGCGCGCGCCGGATCGCAGATCGTCCGCGTCACGGTGAACAATGACGAGGCCGCTGCCGCGGTCGCGGAGATCGCGCAACGTGTGGTCGACGCCGGCGTCATCGTTCCGATCGTCGGCGATTTTCACTACAACGGCCACCTGCTGCTCGCGAAGTATCCAGACGCGGCGCGCACGTTGGCCAAGTATCGCATCAACCCCGGCAACGTCGGCGGCAAGCGCCGCGATGAGAACTTTCGCACAATCGTTCAGATCGCCGTCGACAACGACAAGCCGGTGCGCATTGGCGTGAACTGGGGGTCGCTCGATCAGGATCTGCTCACGCAGATGATGAACGACAACGCCACAGCGGCCGAGCCGCTGTCCGCGAAGGACGTCTACATCGAGGCGATGCTGGCGAGCGCGCTACGCTCGGCCGAGCTCGCGGAAGAAGTTGGGTTGCGGCATGACCAAATCATCATTTCGGCGAAGGTCTCCGGTGTTCCCGATCTCGTCACGGTGTATCGGCGCCTCGCCGCGCGGTGTGACTATCCGCTGCACTTGGGACTCACCGAAGCGGGTATGGGCACCAAAGGCATCGTCGCAAGTACGGCCGGGTTGTCGATTCTCCTCGCGGAAGGCATCGGCGACACGATTCGCGTGTCGCTCACCCCGAAGCCGAACGGCGATCGCACGGAGGAAGTGCTCGTCGCGCAGCAGATTCTCCAGTCACTCGGGCTTCGGAGCTTCTCACCTCAGGTGACTGCGTGCCCGGGCTGCGGTCGCACCACCTCGACATTCTTTCAGCATATGGCCGAGGATATTCAGACGTACATTCGCGAGCAGATGCCGGCGTGGCGGGAGGAGCGGCCCGGTGTCGAGGAAATGAAGGTCGCCGTCATGGGCTGCGTCGTGAACGGCCCGGGCGAGTCCAAGCACGCGAACATCGGCATCTCGCTGCCTGGCACCTTCGAGGAACCGAAAGCGCCGGTGTACGTCGACGGCAAGTTGATGACGACGCTCAAGGGCGACACTATCGTTCACGATTTTCTAAAGATTCTCGAAGACTACGTGGCGAGCCACTATTCCACGAGTGCGAAGGCGGAGGCGGCGTCAGTGTGACGCGGGCTCGGGCTCGTACTCCTCGAGACCCACGACCGCCCGCTCCAACTCTTCCATGAGCTCGGCTTTGAAGCCGAGCGCGGTGAGGCGATCGAAGACGCGGCGGTACCAGCGGATGGTTCCTTCGCGTCCGCCGGTGAACCGGCTCCAGACACTGTTCGGATCTATCGTACGGCGAAGATCCGCGAGCACGGTGCTCGAGTTGTGGAGCTTGTCCGCCGCGCATACCCAGCGCGCGGACTCGCTCGCCTGCGCAAGGCGCTCGAGATAATCGTCGCGCCGTTCATCGTGCGAGAGCTCGATGCCGTCGTCGTCCACGCGGCGAAATGTCACCGCAAGGACGATATCGAGAACCTCGTTGCCGAACTTGTCGCCGATGCGCTGTTCCAGCATCTCACGCGTGTACGCCTGCCGCACGCAGTCTTCGATGACGTCGTGCAGAATGCCGCCCACCACGGTCTGATCGTCGCGGCCATACCGCGTCAGGATGATGGCCACGTTGGCCGGATGCGTGATGTACGGCAACCGCGTGCCTTTCCGCACTTGCTGGTCGTGATGTTTCGCGGCGAACGCCAACGCGTGGTTGATGCGGTCCGAGTATCCGGTGATCGTCATGGCAGGGTCTCCACCTTCCAGTCGCGGCCGCTGTGCGTCAACCGCGTGCTTCGCCGGCAAACCATCGCATGATCCGCTCGAGCCCGTTCGCATCTTCCTGATCGAAGGCGGCGAGTCGGTCCGAGTCGATGTCGAGCACCGCGATGAGCTGTCGATCGCGGCCGTAGACGGGTACGACGATCTCCGAACGCGATCGGTCGTCGCACGCTATGTGACCGGGGAACCTCGACACGTCTGGTACTAGTAACGTGCGACGCTCGGCAGCCGCTGTACCGCACACTCCGCGGCCGAAAGTGATGTCCAGGCAGCCCACCGTGCCCTGGTAGGGTCCGACGCGAAGGAGATCGGGGGCCACGACACGGTAAAAACCGGTCCACAAATGGCGAAACGCATGCTGGATGAGGGAACTCATCGTCGCCATGCCCGCGATATCGTCGTCGATGCCGGCCAGGACGTTGATGATATGCGCATGAAGCTGCGCATATGCGCGCTCCTTGGGCATCCGTCTTAGGTCCAGCGTCACTTCGGCCATCAGCTACCTCGACACCAGCGCCGCAAACTGCAAATCGATCACGAGCAGCGCCAAGCCTTGCACCACGATTGCGGTTCCAGCGCCGACGGCGGCCATGCTGCGCGTCAACGCGCGACCGAGAAGCGCGATTGCGGCGCCCATGAGAACGTACCCGACCTCGAGCCCGATGTTCATCCACAACACACGGTCGAGGCGTACGGCTCCTGAAATATCACGCAGCTGCAAGTGCCCCAGCTGAACGATGGCGATCGCGCCGAACACCGCGCCCCACGCGGCAGTCTGCAGCGCGAAATGCACGAGCAGCGGCGAACGTGCGCGCCGTGCGGCGAGAATTACGAAAATGCTGGTCGCTGCAACGATCGACAGCGCGGACCACAGCAGCAAGCGCAGCAGGTGCTGGCGCTCGGCGGCAAGGAGAGAGTCGGACCACACGCGTCGGATGCTAGTCTCGCCATCCGATGCGAGGAAGTGCTCGTGGCCTACTCGGCAGCGGTCATCGCCGACATCTCCGCCGTACGAATGGGCCGAGGACTGCGCGCCAATCGGTCGGCTTTCGGGAGTGCGGGCGACGCGGCGTTCCACAGCACGATACCGAGGGGATTGCTTCCGGCCGAGCGAATGCGGTCGACCGCCGCGTTGAGCTCGTCGATGCGAGTGTAGCCGACGCGCGCGCACACGATGACATCGGGAATCGGAAACGCTGCGGGAAGGCCCGCGCTGGCCTGTTCGATCGAGCTCACCACGACGATCGCCTCGTAATGCCGAGCGAGACGAGCGGCTTCGCCGCGAAACAATTCGGTGACGCGTGCAGGATCGAGCGGCCCCGGGGCGATTCCGCTTGGCAGTACGTCGATGACGCGATCCCGGCCGGCCGCAGCCTGAGTCGTGACCTCAGCCCAGTTCAGATTGCGCTGCAACAGGTCGGCGAGACCGGGTTCGGCGTGCGTCCGAAGTGCAGCCGCCGCCGGCGAGGTGCGCGCGTCGGTGTCGATCAGGATGGTGCTGCGCGCTTCGTCGGCCGCGATCGCCGCCACGTTCATCGCCACGACGGCGGCGATGCCGGTGTCCGAAGATGCAACGGAAAGCATCAAGCGGCTCGCCCCGGCGCGCGCGACGTGCAAGTAGGTCAACTGATAGCCGTCGGCGCTCGGATCGAAATAGCGCGGCGCGGTCCGGTCAGCCTGACGCCGATGCCGGTTCGGATCCCTCGGCCTCGGCGCCACGGTCGCCAGCACACGGCTCCCCGTCAGGCGCTCGACTTCGTGCTCGTCGCTGCTGACCCGCGGATGTCGCATCTCCTGGAAGAAGGACACGCCGAAGCCCAAGGCGATTCCGAACACGAGCGCCGCGGCGAGCAGCGCGACCATCGGAGCGTTCAACTGGGCCTGTTCGCGTTCGTGCTCGACCGCGTCATTGTATTCTTTCAGGCGTCCGCGTGCGTCCACGAGAGCTTTCGACGCTTCGCTCGCGATCGAGCGAGCTGAGTCGCGCTCGGCCACCCATCCAGCTGTGTCAGCCGATGGTGTCTCTGTGATGGCTTGCTGCTGTGCTGGTGCGTTGACCTTCGTGATTTGGTCACGCAGCGCGTCACGCCGCTGCTGGGCGACCAGCTGAATGGCGCGGCCGATCTCGGTCGCACGGGCGTTCAGGGCCAGGTACACGGGATCGGTCGCGCCTGCGGTGCCGTAGGTTTCACGATCTTTGTCGACGTCGCTCAGCGAGTCGATCAGCAGCTTCACCCGTGGCGTTGTCGTCAGTTGCGGTGACTCGGCCAGCGCCCGATAGGATGCGGTAACCGGCGCCGACTCGACGCGAGTGAGCAAGGCATCGAGGTCGTTGACCGCTGCGGCGAGCGAGTCACGTGTCCGGAGCAATCTCGGACTCAATGTGTCGACCACGGGCGCGGGCGCCTTGGCGACGTGCGCGCGCGCGAAGGCGAGCGACGATTCCGCTGCGTTCAACCGCTGTGAGGCCTGACTGAGCGCCGCGACGAGTGGTGTCGTGTCAGGCCGCGCGACATCGAGCGGCGCTGGGACGTGGCGAATGTGCCGCACTTCCTGGGGCGCGAGCACGAGCGCCACGAGCGCGGCAACCGCGGCGCCGAATCCAACCGCTCCGATGAACAGCGGGCGGTTCATCGCATTGCGAGCACGCGCGCCAAGCCAGACGGCGCGCGGAATCGAGCGGGGAAATTCACCCGTCAGGAAAGACATGCAATTGACTCTGGCACGCGTTGGGCCACGGCGTCAACAAAAGAAAATGGGCGAAGCCGGATAGCTCCGCCCATTTTCCGATCGATCGTTCGAGCCTACTGAACCGTGATCGTTCCTTTCATGCCCATCGCGAGGTGCGGCGTGCAGTGGAAGGGGTAAACGCCAGGCTTCACGCCGCCGAACGAGATGGTGTACTGCTCGTTCGGATTCATGAGCATGGGGCTCGCGAGCTCGGACATCTTCGAGTCCATATTCGCGTCGAGCTGAGCCTTCGAGGCCGCATCGGTGATGGTCGCGGGATCGAACGACACGTTGTGCGGGCCGCCGCTCACCATCGTGAAACGAACGGCATCGCCGGACTTGATCTTGATGTCGTTCGGCTCGAACCGGTAACCCTTGTCGTCACCGATCATTTTCACATCGACCGTTGCGCCGGTCGCAGGAACCTTCGCTACAGTGCCGGCCGGAGCCGCAGCGCCGGGAGCCGGAGTCGCCGACGCCGCCGGGGCGGGCGTGGCAGCTGCCGTCGTATCCTTACTCTTGTCGCCGCCGCCGCATGCGCCGAGGACGGCCGCGCTCGCTACGAGCGCCATTGCGTAGAACCGCATTTCTTGGAGCCTCCAGTAGTGCCTAGCCAGGATCGTTGAGATTTTCGCCGCTATCGCGCGAAGAATGTGAAACTATTCACAAAGTCGGCCGAATGCAACGCGCAGGGGCCGGGTGCAAACGACGCGCCCCGGCCCGACAAACTTCCCGCAATTCGCCCGTGACGTCACGTGTGACGTCACGTGTGACGGGTCTGGATGTCAGAACTGCGACAAGAGTTCCTGGTTGAGCGCGCTTGCATTTCCCAAGTAGACGAATCGAAAGTCGTGCATATAGGCGCGCGCGACACGCTGCACGTCCTCAGGCGTCACGCGCCGGAGGTCCGCGACGAACCGTTGCGCCATGCGATAGTCGCCTTGATAGATCTGGGCGCGCGCCAGGAATGTGGCTTGATCGCCATTGGTCTCGTTCTTCAGAAAATATTCTGTGATGAATTGCTGAACGAGGCGATCGAGCCCCTGCGGATCGATCAGTTCGGTTTTCAGCCGATTGATTTCCGCGCGCATCAACTGAAGCGTCGTGTCCGGGCTGACGGTCGTCACGTACACGCCACCCGCCGAGATGGCGCGCTCCAGAAACGGCGCGTCGACTTCGTATGAGAGGTTGCGCCGGGAGCGGATCTCAGTGAAGAAGCGACCGGACAGTACGGCGGTCGCGACGCGCAAGGCGGCGTAATCCGGGTCTCTTGCTGTGGGTCCAACGTAGAACCCCAGGAGATAGTTCGTGGGCAGTGGAGCGTTGCGCACCACGGCCGCCTTGCCCAAATGCGGTGGGAGGTGCGGCGGCGCCCACGTGTAGTTCCCGCGCGGCAGCTGGCCGAGGGTGCGTTGCACGAGCTGTTCGACGCGTGCACGCTCGACATTTCCGACGACGACTAGGAGCATGCGCGACGTCACCATTTGCGTCGCCTGATAGCCTCGAAGCTGCCCAAGCGTGATGGAATAGAGCGATGATTCCGTCCCATTCGGATCGAAGCCATACGGGTGTCCGACGAAGGTCAAACTGTCGGCCAGATGCTGCACGACGTCGTCGGGGTCGTTCGCTCCCAACCGCTCGGCGGTCGTCATGCGTGCGCGAACCAGCTCGACTTCCGATGAATCGAGCGTCGGCGCGGCGATACGATCGGCGAATACCGCGAACGTCGAATCAAAGGTCGAACGCACGGACCTCAATCCGAACAGCGTCCAGTCTTCCGAGCCGGAAATCGTGAAGTAGCTGCCGAGACGGGCGGGAATTTGCCGCGCGGCGGCGCCGGGGAAGCGCTTCGTTCCACGTTCGGATGCGTTGAGCAACAGCGTTTCGATACCCTGTGTCGCCGGCGTCAGCTGCTGCGTTCCGCCGAGCAAGTACATGTTGGCGACGACGACGTCGTTCGCGGTGTTGCGGCGAAGAATGACCTTGAGACCGTTGACGTCGAAGGTCACCGTCGCCGTGTCGGTGGCGAGCTGAGTTGGTTGCGCCTTTGCGGCGGCCGGCGTAAACGCGATGACAGCGACGAGCAGTGCACGAATCGTCATGGCCGCACTCCGAGATCGAGCAGCATGCGCGGTGTGAGATGCAGCGCGTTGCGCGCATCGGCCGACAGGAGCACGCCCGTCACGTGCGGCTTTCCGATGATGTACTTGGCGGCGTACGACTGCAGGTCGCCCGCGGTCTGCTTCGCCATCGTATCGACGTAGCCGTAGAAGTAGTCGAGGCCCGTCACCGCCCACCAGAAGCCGAGCTGCTGCGCGAAGCCGGAAGAGCGCTCCATGTTCAACTCCGTATCCACGATGCGTTTTTGCTTCGTCGCCTCGAGCTCGGCGGCCCCGTAGTACGCGGGGTCATTGAGCTTCCGCAACTCTTCGTACAGAGCGGCGAGGGCCTGCGTCAGCTTTTGCGGTGACGTCTCCCCTTCGATCGTGATCGGACCGACGTTGTTCAACGTGTAATAGTTCACGCCGATGGACTCGAACAATCCGCTGTCGACCAGTCGTTGTTGAAAGCGCGAGCCGGGTTGATTGAGCACGTCGGAGAACACATCGGCGGCATAGGTCGCCGCGGGATCCTTGTGCGCGCCCGGTCCCTGCCATTGAAGCATCACGATCACCGAGCCGATCGGTTGCTCGACGATGACGGCCGTGTCTTTCACGAGCGGCGGGATCGGCGGAATGGGTGCCGCGGTGAACGGATCGGGACCCCGCTGCCAATCACCGAAGAGCTGCCGCGCAAGTGCGAACGCCTTCTCGGTCGTCACATCCCCGGTGATGATCAGGGCGGTGTTGTTAGGGATGTAATACCGTTGTTGAATCACCCGCATCTTTTCCGGTGTCGTCGCCTGAATCACGGCGCGCTCGCCGAGCGGATTCTTGCGGCTCCAGGCGGTCGTCCATAGCGCCTTGTTCATCGCGGTCGTGAACGGAAACGTTGGGCTCGACTCGTTGCGGTCGTATTCGCCGATCACGACTTCGCGTTCGCGCGCCAGCTCGTCGGCGCGGAATAACGGATGAATGAGCGCGGCGGCCAGGAACCGCATGCCGCCGTCGATGCTGTCGGCGGGTACGGTCAGGTAATAATTGACGCGCTCCTCGCTCGTCGTTCCATTGAACACGGCTCCGAGCTCCGATGCCCGCGCGACGAATTCGTCCGGGTTTGGATAGAGCGTGTTCGCCTTGAAGAACATGTGCTCGTACAAATGCGACAGCCCCTCGTACTCGGGGCCCTGTGTGAACGAGCCGTTCTTTACGTCGGCTTCGATCGTGACGAGCGGGACCCCGTGATTCGGGACGACGATGACGTCGAGTCCGTTTGGCAGCGTCGTGCGCTGAATGTGTCGCTCGAGCTCGGCTCGTTGCGCGGCCAGCGGCGATGCCGCGACGCCGGCGAGCAGAGTCGCGGTCAGCGCGCTCGCTCGAAACGTGCGCAACGAGCGCCCGCGGCGCCGTAGCGTCGCCGAACTGTTCCTTGTTTCTTTCACGTTGATCATGTCCGGATCCAATTCCCAAGCAATCGAAAGAGTAGCGGCTGAGCTCGATGCGCGGCACACGCGACGCGCCGAGCCTCTGGCGCCCTACACGACGTTCAAGATCGGCGGACCTGCCGATCTCTTTTTTGAGGCGACGTCTGCCGATGCCCTAGCGAATGCCGTGCTCGCGGCTCGGCGCAACGAAGTACCCTACTTCGTTCTGGGACTGGGTGCCAATGTCCTCATGGGCGACCGCGGCTTTCGCGGACTCATCATCCGGAACACCGCGAAGGCACACGAGTTCCGGGAAGAGGGTGACGTCTGCCGGCTGTGGACCGAAAGCGGAGCGATCATCAAGGATCTGATTCAGGAATCAGTGAGCCGCGGTTGGTCGGGATTGGAGCATTACGTCGGAATTCCGAGCACGGTTGGCGGCGCGATCTGGCAGAACCTGCACTTTCTGTCGCCGGCGCCCGAGCGTGAGCGCACGATGTTCATCGCCGAAGCGTTCGAATCCTGCGAGATCCTTTCCGCGGAGAACGAGCGCAAGACGGTCGGCGCCGACTACGTGAAGTTCGGCTACGACGACACGGTATTTCACCATCGCCGCGACATCGTGCTGTCGGCGACGTTCAAGTTGGCGCGCGCGGATCAAGCGGTGCTTCATCGCATTCTGCAGGAGAACTTGAGCTGGCGCGGCGGCAAGCATCCGTGGCTCGAGTGGCATCCGAGCGCCGGATCGATCTTCAAGAAGATCGAAGGGGTAGGCGCCGGACGGCTGGTGGATCAGTGTGGGCTCAAAGGGTATCGCCACGGCGGCGCACAGATCTCGCACATTCACGCCAACATCATGGTGAATCTGGGCGGCGCCACGGCGAAGGACGTGCGCGAGCTGATCGATCTGGCGCAGAAGGCGGTCGAGAAGAACTGCAACGTTCATCTCGAGCCCGAGATCGGGTTCATTGGAGAATTCTAAAATCGCGCGAGACTAGAAGCTCGCGCCGAATCCCGCGACGAACCTCCACGGAGCCGGCCGATCGATCGCCCGCGCCACGCCCACGTGGAGCAAGTCCGAAAAGAACGTGAAGCCGCCTCCGGCGGTTGCCCGTGCGCCACCAGTCGCCGTCGAGATCGGCAGACCGTTCACGACGCCCAAGTCGCGGACGGCCAGCGCCGCGCCCGTCGACGAAATCTCGGTCCAACCACCCTGGACGCTCGCCGCGACACCGGGACTCAGACCCGGCAGATAGTAATTTCGAATGAAGCGTACGGGCTTTTGCCAGATTCCAAACCGATAGCTGGCGAACGATCGTAGGAGTGCGGCACGGTCGCCCGCGAACTGTTTGTACGAGTAGCCCGGAAGCAAGTCGGCGCCGCCGAGCTCGAACAGCTGCTGCGGCGGCGGATTGTCACCGAGCAGAAGGCCGCCGTCGGCGTGCGCGGCGAACGACACTGGCCCCCAATAGCGGCGAGCCGATAAGCGCAATTCGATCCGCTGCCAGCTCAAGCCACCGTTGGCAATTTCGTAGTGGGCGTGTGCGCCAACACCTGGCTGCACATAGTCGCCAGTGACATTGGGGTGAATCTCGAGATCCGCGGTGCCGATGACGTAGTCACCGCCGCGCGCTCCGCGATTCGGGCGAAACGATGTCGCCGAAAAGAGTCCATGCTCCAACCGCGCGCGCTCTGGCCGATCTCCGCCGACACCGATCTGCGTCGTCAGCAACCCGACGTCGACGGATCGAAATACTCGTGTCGCTGAAAGGCTAGCCATGCGCCGATCGACGTAGTCGTAGTCGTCGACGGATCCGATCAACGCACCGAAGCCCGGATCGTCGGTGAGCGGGATCGCGAAATCGTTCGTCGACGCCAGCTCACGCTCGGCGCGAATGCCCACTATCGACTGGCCACGATGATACGAGACGAAGCCGCCGCCGCGAGCAGTTTTTTCACTGAACGCCCAGCCACCGTAAATCCCAGCGGACACGCCCGGCATGAAAGATCTGAAGTCGACGGTCGGAGCGAGACCAACGAACGCGCCTTCGACACGATTGAACCGCAGGATTCGGCTGGTGTTATTCGGAAAGAGATTCAAACGCGGCGGACCGTCCGCCTTCCACTGGTCCGGGGCCATGTCCGCGAAGTCGTCGGAGTGGACCGATCCCGCCTGTTCTCCGATCGGCCGCTGCCAATCGTCGAATCGGCTGATGCTGTCGCCGCGCGCCCACGAAATGGTCACGCGTAGCGGGCCAACCGAATCCGTGGGCGCGCCGACCGTGTCGTTGACCGCGATGTCGTGGATGGTCGACACGAGCCTGAAGATCGGCCGCGTTTGCGTGAAGAGCGGAATGCTGGCCTGAAATTCGGTGCGCTGAAATGCGGGGAGCCAGTACTTGCCGGACACCTCGGCATTCACGAATTCTACGTACGCGACAGCGACCAGGCCGAACACGCGCGTCGCCAACTTCTCCCGAGCGCTCGGTGCTCCCCCCAGGACGACGAATTGGCCTCGCATGCGAACGATCTGATGTCTCACGGCGTCTACATCGATCTCGCCGTCGAACGCCCCGAGACGCGTCGCGCCGTGAAACTGCGGACGCACGCGCAATCGAACGAGCGGAATGTCGCGCGCACCGGCGTGCAGCACGGCGATGGTGTCTCCACCGCTGAATCGGTAGAACTTGTCGCGATCCGCGGCGAATGGGTGAACGGCGAGGAGTGTATCCGTGCGGCGATTCGATTCGGTGAAGTACGCGCCAAGCGAGAGGCGATTGCCGTACAGCGACGGCACGGTCCACGCGCGCACGATGCTCAACGTCGAATACGGAACGCCGACGCTTTCAGAGCGGTAGCCGACGACATGTAGATCGTAGTGGCCGGCGCGATTCCACTTCGCGGTGGTGGCGAGCTGCTCGACTTCGCCGGTGTGCTCGCGCCCGAGCGTGTCGCGCAGAATGAGCGCGGCTTCCGTTTCGATGCGGCTGTTGTACGAGCGCAGCTCGGGCGGCGGGACGCGATTCGCGGCCGCAGCAGCCGCTACGAAGTCACGGAGCGCGGGCGATGCGTACGTCGAATCGACGCTGGTCGTGGCGACGGCAATCTGCGCGGCGAAGAGAATGGGCAGCATGCGAGCGGCAGGAGTGCGTTCACCTACGCGTTGCCGGCGCCGAAAGTGTCGAGGGCGTCGCTGGCGCTACCCCAATCCTCGAGCGCGCGTTCCAATTCCTTCTTGCGCCGCTCGAGCTCGCCCCCAAGGTACCGCGCACGATCGACGCCGCTGGGTCGCGTGTAGAGCTCAGGATCCTCCAACTCCTTCGTGAGATCGCCAATGGTTGCTTCCAGCGTTAGGATCGCGGCTTCGAGATCGGCCACGCGTTTCTGTGCGGCGCGCAGTGCGTTTCGTGACTCGCGTTCACCGTCGGCGCGACGTGTCGTTTTTTTCTTTTCCTGAACGCGGCGGAGTGCCTCGTCCTCCGCGGCCTTCACCGACGCCGCATGCTGGCGTTCCAGGGACGCCGTTTCCCACTCGGCGAAATTCGCGTCGAAGTCGGTGATGTGTCGCTCGTGCAGCACCCAGACACGACTCGTCAACGTGCGCAACAACTCGCGGTCGTGACTCACGAGCAATACGGTGCCGTCGTATTGCTCGATCGCGTCCTCGAGCACCTCGATCGATTCCACGTCGAGGTGATTCGTCGGCTCGTCGAGAATGAGAAAGTTCGCACCGCTCAACATGAGCATCGCGAGCGCGACGCGCGCGCGCTCACCACCCGACAGCGTGTCGGCGCGTCGCTGCACCTCATCGCCCGAAAAACCGAACCGCCCCAGGTGCCCTTGAACCATGCGTCGATCCCACGTCGGTCGCAGATCGTTGATGACGTCGAACAACGTCTTGTCGAGCGGCACCTGTGCAAGATCCTGCCGATAGTACCCCGCCGTGACGCCACCGCCGAGGCGGAGCTCGCCGCCCGCAATCGGATGCTCGCCAAGCAGTGAGCGAATCAGCGTCGACTTGCCTGAGCCATTTGGACCGATGAGCCCCAGCGTATCACCGCGCATGAGCGTTCCGGTGAAATCGTTCACGAGCACGCGCTCACCAATCGCGATCGTCGCGTGTTCCGCGGACACGACGCGATCGCCGCCGCGTTCCGATACCTCGAAGCGAACAGCCATCACGCCGTCGTCGCCCACTGGCGCGCTGAGTCGTGGCATACGCGCGAGCCGCTTGCGGCGTCCTTTCGCCTGCTTGCTGTTCTGCCCCGCGAGGTTACGCGCGATGTAGTCTTGCTCGCTCGAGATTTTTCTCTGCTGCTGCTCGAACTGGCGCTGCTGCGTGAGTCGGCGAAGCGTCCGCTGTTCGACGAACGCTTCGTATCGCCCCGCGTACGCCGTCGCGCTGTCTCCCTCGAAGTGGAGTACGTGATCGACCACCGCGGAGAGAAACGCGCGGTCGTGGCTGATGAGCAACACAGTGGTGGCGACGCTGGCCAGATATTCCTCGAGCCATCGAGTCGTCTCGAGATCGAGATGATTTGTCGGCTCGTCGAGCAGGAGGACGTCCGCTGGACTCACAAGTTGTCGCGCGAGTCCCAAGCGCCCGCGCTCGCCGCCGCTCAAGTGCGCCACCAACTTCGTTCGCGCCTCGGCGGGATCGAATCCCAGCCCGTGCAACACCGCGTCGACGCGCGGCGCGATCGTATAGCCGCCTTCACGCTCGAAGCGCTCGAGATTTTTGCCGTAGTTTTCGAGCGCAGTGTTACTCGCGTCGTGCTGCAAGCGCTCCGCCTGTTCCACGAGCGACTTCTCGAGCGCAAGCAGCTCGGCGAACTGGCCGGCGGCCGCTTCCCACATCGTCGCGGCGTCCCCGAAGTCGCGATGCTGCTCCAGCAGCGACACGCGCAGGCCAGGTTGGCGCGAGATCTGGCCGCGGGTCGGCGGCATTTCGCCGGTGAGCAAGCGAAACAGCGTCGTCTTCCCCGTGCCGTTTCGTCCGACGATGCCCCATCGGTCGCCGGCGCCGACGGAGAACGTGATGTCCTTGAACAGCGTCATCGCGCCGAACTCCACGGCGACGCTGGATGCGGAGACCTGTGTCACTTCGTCGTCCAGCTCTTCCACTCTTGCTCGGCCAGGCCCACCGTCAGCGCATTGCCGTTCCGCACGAGCGGCATGCGAAGAAGCAGCGGCTCATCCATGAGCTTGTCCAGCCAGGTGTCGTCCGAGTACCGCGCGTGGCGAAGCCCAAGCTCCTCGTACCGTTTCGAGTCCTTGTCGATGAGCCGGTCGAGCCCGAACTTCTGCACGAAACGCCGCAGTTCGCCGAGCGAGGCAGCGCGTTCGTTCAAGTCGACGAAGTGCGTTTTGATTCGCCGCTCCGCGAAGAATCGCAGGGCCTTGCGGGTTTCCGAGCTTTTTTTCACGCCGAAGATTTGGACTTCTGTTATCATCGTTCCTCACTCCGGCGCTTCGCACCTGCGCTCGGAATTCCGCTCTTCAAGATCATCGTTCCTCACTCCGGCGCTTCGCACCTGCGCTCGGAATTCCGCTCTCAAAGATCATCGTTCCTCACTCCGGCGCTTCGCACCTGCGCTCGGAATTCCGCCTGGAACGCCCCTGTATGTTCTTCTCGTGTCAGTGAATCGAAAGAGCGAGTATATCTACCGACCCGCATGGTGGGTACGGGGCGGCCACGCGCAAACGCTCTGGGGAAAGTTTTTTCGCCAGCGCTCGGCGCCGCCGACGCGCGTCGAACGCTGGGACACGCCGGACGGCGACTTCATCGACGTGCATCGTCTCGCAGCCCCACCGGGTGCGCCGCGACTTCTCTTTCTGCACGGACTCGAAGGAACGATTCGCTCACATTATGTCGCCGGTTTCTTCGCCGAAGCCAAGCGCCGTGGTTGGGCCGCCGACCTTCTAATCTTTCGCGGCTGCGGCGACGAACCGAACCGAGCTCCTCGGTTCTATCATTCCGGAGAAACGGGCGACTTGGCCTTCGTCCTGGATCGAATCCGGGCCGAGAACCCGGATGCCTCAATCGTTCTTGCCGGAGTTTCTCTCGGGGGCAACGTCTTACTGAAGTTCCTCGGAGAATCGGGCTCATCGCTGCCGAGAAACGTCGTCGCAGCCGGAGCGATCTCGGTACCCTTCGATCTCGAGCGCAGTTGCCGCTTCATTTCGCGTGGCTTCTCGAAAGTGTACGACCGCCACTTCTTGCGAACCCTGCGCGCCAAGGCGCTCGCCAAGCTCGAGCGATATCCGGAGTTATTTGACCGATCCGAGCTCGAACGCGCGCAATCAATCTACGATTTCGACGACACGGTGACCGCACCTGTCCACGGTTTTGCCGATGCGCACGACTACTACTCACGCTCGAGCTCACTCGGTTTCCTTGGTCGCCTTCGCATTCCGACCCTGTTGTTGGCCGCGATCGACGACCCATTTCTGCCACCCGAAGTGTTGGACGAGGTTCGCGCCATCGCCTCGTCGAACGTATATCTGACACTCGATTTCCCGGCGCACGGCGGGCACGTCGGCTTTGTATCAGGCAAACTGCCGTGGCGACCGTTCTATTACGCCGAATGGCGAGTGTGTGAATTTCTTGCAGACGCGCTTCCAAACTAGACTTCGCCCTCGGTCGCCATGGCCGGGTTTTTTCTCGAATCAAGCGTTCAATGACTGTTGTTTACCTGGTTTGCTTCATCGCGGGACTGCTGCTCGGCGTCCGAATCATGATCGCGGGCGTCGAGCGACCCCGTGAAGACGATCCACGCGGCGAGCGCACGTTCAAGCTGTCGCCCGCGGTGATCGCGGCATTTGGGACCGTCTTTGGCCTCGTCGGCTACCTGATGACGCGGCGCCAACCCGGCAGCGTCGTGACAGGGATCATATGGGCCGCGGGGCTCGCCGTCATCGCCGCCGCCGTCACGGCGCATCTCGTGCGGAAGTGGTGGGCCGTCACACCAGAACACGAAGTGGATGACGAGCGGTACGTCCTCCAGGGACACTTGGCCCGGGTGACGAAATCCATAGGCGCGGGTGTTGACGGAGAGGTAGCATTCGAGGTCGGTGAGCAGCGGCGGGTCTTGCCGGCCCGCACCATCGATGACGCCATCCTCGACGCCGGCGCAGACGTCGTCATCGAACGCATCGAGAACGATGTCGCGTACGTCGAGTCGTGGGCGGAAGTCGAAAAGCGTCTGTAAGCCGGGGCGCGAAGGAGAAGGCGCGGTGTGGGACGTCGTCCTGTGGATTCTGATCATCGGCGGATTCTTCATCCTTCGCGCAGTTCTCGCGACGATCTTCTTCTTTTATCTGTTGCCCGAAGGCGTGCGTTGCCCGAACTGTGATGCAATCACGCTCCGCGTTCAGTCAAAGAAATTGAACTTCCTGATGCCGCGATTTCGCACGAGTTGGTGCTTCGAATGCGGGTGGCACGGCATGTTGCGCGAAGTTCCTCAGGACGCCGCGGCGAGCAGCTTGATCCAATCGGGCCAGTTGCCGGTCAGCTCGAAGAAGTCATCGAAATAGGCGAGGCCCAGCCCTTCGAGCTCAGTGATCAGCTCGCCTAGCGAGTCGCCGTCGCTGCCGTAAATGGGACCGATCGCCACGAGATCGCCCTCGACGCGAAATTCGTCCGGTGTCAGCCCAAGCCGTTCGTCCAATCCTGCTCTGGTGAGCCCACTCTTCTCATACGCCGCGCGCCGAATGAAGAGCGTCGGCGCACCGCCCGCTATGGAGAGAGCCACGAATCGCCCCGGTTCGTTGGTTGGGCGTGGAATATACCCTAGCTTTCCGCCATGACCGCGCGAGCCGCCGCATCAGATTTCGAAGCCGTCCTCGACGTGATCGTCGTCGGCGCGGGACACGCCGGAACGGAGGCTGCTGTCGCGGCCGCACGCTGCGGCGCCCGCGTCGCGATCGTGACCAGCGCACTCGAGACGATCGGCCAGATGTCGTGCAATCCCGCGATCGGCGGCGTCGCGAAGAGCACCGTCGTTCGAGAAGTCGATGCACTCGGCGGCATCATGGCGCGCGCGACGGATCTGGCGTCGCTGCAGTTCCGAATGCTGAACCGCAGCAAGGGGCCGGCGGTATGGGCGCCGCGCGCGCAATGCGATCGCGGGCTTTATCGGCGCGCCGTGCGCGGCTTGCTCGAGGCGCACGCCAGTCTCGAGACGGTGCAGGGCACGGTCGCGAGACTCATCATCGACGAGCCGTCGCAAATCGTGCTCGGCGTGGAGACGCTCGAGGGTCGTCGCTTCGGCGCGCGCGCCGTCGTGATCACGACGGGCACGTTTTTGCGCGGCCGCATTCACATCGGCACCGAGACGAAGATCGCGGGCGGCCGCGCGGGAGAATCGTCGGCGACGCATCTCGCCGATCAACTCGAGCGTATTGGGCTCGTCGTCGAGCGATTCAAGACGGGAACGCCGCCGCGCATCGACGGACGCACGGTTGATTTCGCGCGGCTCGAGCGGCAGGACAGCGAAATCGAGGCCTTCGATTATTCGTGGTCCCATTTCTGGGCGTCGCCGCGACGCCAAGGCTCGGCAACGCGTCATCCGGATCAGTTGCCGTGCTGGATCACGTTCCTCGGCGAGCCGGGCAAGCAAATCATTCAGGAAAACATCGCGCGTTCGGCGATGTACGGCGGCGCGATCGCGTCGCGCGGTCCGCGATACTGTCCGTCCGTCGAAGACAAGATCGTAAAGTTTCCGGGCGCCGAGCGGCATCAGCTCTTTCTGGAGCCGGAGGGGCACGATACGACGGAGCTGTATGTCAACGGATTGTCGACGTCGTTGCCCGCGCCGGTGCAGATGGAGATTCTCCACTCGGTGCCCGGCCTCGAGCACGTGCGCATGACGCGCGCGGGATACGCGATCGAGTACGACTATTATCCGCCGACGCAGCTCGACGCAACGCTGCAGGTGAAGGCACTCGGCGGATTGTTTTTCGCGGGGCAGATCAATGGAACGACCGGCTACGAAGAGGCCGCCGGCCAGGGCGTCATCGCGGGCCTCAATGCGGCGCGACACACCCAGGACAAGCCCGGCGTCGTGCTTGGCCGTGAGACATCGTACATCGGTGTATTGATCGACGACCTCGTGACACGCGGCGTCGATGAGCCGTATCGATTGTTTACCTCGCGCTCGGAGTTTCGGCTGACGGTGCGGCAGGACAATTCGCTGCGACGTCTCGCGCCGATCGGTCTCGAGATGAATTTGTACGATGACGCCGAGCATGCAATCATCGCGCGTCGATTCGCTGATGAGGATGCGGCCATTCATCTCGCCGTGTCGACGAGCATTTCGCCGGCGCAAGCGTCGCATGTGCTCGAGCGAGTGAACAGTGCGCCACTTGAGCATTCTGTAAAGATCGCGGACGTCGCCAAGCGACAGAGTATCGCCCTCGGCGACTTGTTCGCTGCGGTCGACGTCGGCGGCGACCTCGACGTGACTGCCGTGGTCACGGCGGAGTTGGAGTTGAAGTATGCGGGCTATTTCGCGCGCGAGCGCGACCAAGCCGCGAAGTTGCGACGCATGGGCCAGTTCGCGCTGGACACGGACACGCCGTACGCGGAAATGCCGTCGTTGTCATTCGAGTCGCGGCAGAAGTTGTCGGCGATTCGTCCGTCGACGCTGGCGCAGGCGGCGCGCATTCCGGGTGTGAGTCCGACGGACTTGCAGAATCTGGTGTTGGAGATAGAGAAGCGCCGGCGTCAGGGCGCGAATGCGTAGACTTATATAGTAGCGTATTGCTACTAATGCTAAGCACGGCGTTTGCGGCGTGTGTGGGGTAGAACTCCTCAACCCAACCCACGTCCTATGCACAAATCATTGTTTGTTTCGATCGCGGTCGTGCTGTTTGCTTCCGCGCCGGCGCGGTCGCAGGTCGCGACGACCGCCGCACCGCCAAACGTTTCGCAGATCATCACCACCGGGACCGGGGAAGCTCATGTTGTTCCGGACCGCGCGACGATCTATCTGGGCGTTCAGAGCCGCGCTGCGACCGCGGCGGCGGCCGGGGCTGACAATGCTCGCCGCCAGAAGGCCATTCTGGACACGCTGCGCACTCTCGGGCTTGGGAGCGACCAGCTTTCGACGATCAACTACAGTGTGTCGCCCGAAATGCAGTACAATCCGAACGGCGGATCACCGCGCGTCACGGGATACGTGGTGAACAACACCGTGCGAGCGCAATTGCGGCGGATTGACGATGTCGGCCGCGCCATCGACGCGGCGCTCGCGAAGGGCGCGAATGAGATTTCGAGCCTCGAGTTCACATCCTCGAAGGCAGATTCCGTTCGTCGCGCTGCACTCGCGGAAGCTGTCACCAATGCGCGGAGTGACGCAGAGGCGCTCGCGAGGGCTGCTGGAGGGTCTTTGGGATCGCTGATTGAGATCTCGACCGCAAATGCCTCCATTCGCCCGGTCATGCAGGTGTCAGCACCGATGATGGCCAAGGCTGCGTCTCCGACGCCTGTGGAGCCGGGGGAGCAGAGCGTGTCCGCGAGCGTGACCGCGCGCTGGTCGTTCATTCCGAGATAGTTCGCCGAGAGTTCGTCGATAGTTCGTCGATACTTCGCTGCGCGCCGAGCGTGTCGGGGGGTCAGTGAGTGAAGTTTGGGCGAGGTTCCACGTGGCACCTTGAGCGGAGAAGATCCCACGACGTGCCACGTGGCACAGTCGTTCGCCAATGCCACGAAGCGTTGTCTCGTAGAACCAGGCGGGGTAGATTGGCCGCCTCCAGTCCTAACTCGCCATTCCCCAGCGCTTCTGCCGTGGCCCGCGTAATCGCGATCGCGAATCAAAAGGGCGGTGTCGGCAAGACGACGACCGCAGTCAATCTCGCCTCGAGTCTCGCGGCTGCAGAGCAACGCACGCTCCTGATCGACGGCGATCCGCAAGGGAATGCGACGAGCGGCATCGGCGTCTCAAAAGACCAACTCAACGCCACGGTCTACGATGTCCTCATCGGCGGTCGTTCCGCGGCCGACGCAACCATTCACAGTGTCCAGTTCAAGCACCTGGACGTAATTCCCACGACGCCAGACCTCGCCGGAGCGGAAGTCGAACTCGTAGAGCGCCAAGATCGCGAACGACTGATGCGGAATGCCGTGGACGGCGTTCGAGACAGCTACGACTGGGTGTTGATCGACTGTCCGCCTTCGCTGGGCTTGATCACGCTCAACATGCTGGCCGCAGCCGACGCACTGTTGATCCCGCTTCAATGCGAGTACTACGCGCTCGAAGGACTCTCACAGCTGCTCAACACGGTACACCTGATCCAGCATAGCGTGAATCCGAGCCTCGCGATCGACGGGGTCCTTCTCACCATGTACGACGCTCGACTGAACCTATCCCGACAAGTCGCTGACGAGGCGCGCGAGTACTTCGGCAATCAGGTCTTCGAAACGGTCATTCCAAGAAACGTTCGTTTAGCCGAGGCGCCGAGTTTCGGGAAACCCATCATTTTGTACGACGTGGCGTCGGTGGGTGCGCAAGCGTATATGAATGTGGCCAAAGAACTTATGGCGAGGCGCAAATGAGTGCCGAGAAGCCGAGGCGGTTGGGGAGGGGGCTGGAGGCGCTGATTCCGGGGGCGGCGAGTCCAACCATTGCGCCCATCACAACCGCGCCGTCAAACGACATGCAGCGGGTGCCGCTGTCGCGGATTCGTCCGAACCCGTTTCAGCCACGCCGCGAGTTCGACCCCGTCGAGCTCGGTGAGCTGGAAGCGTCGCTGAAAGCGAGCGGCCTGTTGCAGCCGATCAGCGTGCGCCGCCGCGGCGACGCCTATGAGCTCATCGCCGGCGAGCGACGGGTCCGCGCCGCGACGAATCTGGGCTGGACTGAGATTTCCGCGATCGTGCGCGAATTCGACGATCAGACAATGCTCGTGCTCGCGCTCGTCGAAAATCTGCAGCGAGCGAACCTCAACGCGATCGATGAAGCGCGCGGATACAGGCGTCTCATCGATGAGTTCGGCCTGACGCAGCAGCAGGTGGCGGACGTCGTCGCGAAGGATCGAACGACGGTCACGAACCTGCTGCGCGTGCTGTCGCTTCCTGCGACGGTGCAGCGTATGGTCGAGACCGGGACGTTGTCAGCCGGGCACGCCAAGGCGCTTCTCGCGCTTGCGGCCGGTCGGTCAGCGGAGGAGCTCGCCAAAACCGCTGTTGAGCGCGGTATGAGCGTGCGCGAGCTCGAGCAGCTGGTTCGCGAAGTGAGCGTCACGCGTCAGAGCACAGCTGCCGACGCGACGAAGAGCTCGCCAGCGCTTGGCGGGCCCAGGCGTGTAGAGCCCAGCCGCGCGGCGGACCCTGCGGTTCGGCGTCTCGAAGATGATTTGCGGAAGTATCTTCAGACGGATGTTCGGATCCAGCTCAGCAGTGAAAGCAGAGGGAAGATCGAGGTCGCGTTCTATTCCGGCGATGACCTCGAGCGTGTTCTCGAACTCATCCTTCGCGAACGCAGGGCGGATTTCTAAGCCAGAATAACGACACCATAACGTTCTTTGACCCACCATTTACCAGGACGACAGCGACGGGAAGCAATGTCATCCAACCACTGCCACTGACCGACTTCACGGATCTGACCATCACGCCCATGCACCGCCGACGGCTTCGCACCACAACGTTCGCCCTGCTCGCCTCCACGCTCGCCGCGTGCTCGACCGGGAAGTCAGCCACCGACTCCGCGAAACCATCCGCCTTCAAAGTCGCCCTTCTGACGCCGGGGCCGATCTCCGACCAATCCTGGAACGGCGGCGCCTACCAGGGCCTCCTTCGGATCCGCGACAGCCTCGGCGCCCAGATCAGCCACATCCAGACGAAGACACCGGCGGAATTCGAAGAGAATTTTCGCCAGTACGGCGCGGAGGGCTACACGCTCGTCATCGGGCACGGTTCGGAATTCCAGGATGCGGCGAAGCGCGTCGCCCCTCAATTCCCGCATACGATGTATCTGACGACGTCGGGCGCGACCACCGGGCCGAATCTCGCGGGCATCTCGTTCGGATTCGCCGCGCCGTCGTACTTCGCCGGCATGCTCGCGGCCTCTGTTTCAAAAACTGGAAAGATCGGCGCGATCGCCGGGCAAGAGATTCCACCGGTCGCCGAGAGCTTTCGGGCGTACACCGAGGGCGCGCGCGCCGTCAATCCGAAGATCAACGTCATCGTGTCGTACATCGGCAATTGGGATGACGTCAGCGCAGGAAAGGAGCAGGCACTCGCACAACTCGCGCACGGCGTCGACGTCATCTTTCAAAATGCCGACGCCGCGGGCCTCGGAGTTTTTCAAGCCGCGCGCGAACACAAGAACGCGTATGTCATCGGCTCGAACTCCAATCAGAACACCGTTGCGCCCGACGTCACGCTGGCGAGCGTCGTCATCGATCTCCCACTGGCGTTCTACATCGTCGCGAAAGAGGTGAAGGACGGAACGTTCAAGCCGGGCATCGTCGAGCTGGGAACCGGAACGCGTGTGGTGATGCTCGTGCGCAATCCCGCCCTCGAGTCGGTTGTGCCGGCCGCGATGCGAACGAAGCTCGACTCGCTGCAGAACGAGATGGTCGCGGGACGCTTCACCGTTCCCGCGACGGACAGCGCACGCGCGACAAAATCCTGACGAATGCCGTCTCTCGAGACGCTCGCCGGATTCCTCGACGCGACACTCGACGTCGCGAACGTTCCTGACTACGGGGGCGCGGTGAACGGCGTGCAACTCGCGAACACCGGCGACATCGCGCGAGTTGCAACGGCGGTCGATTTTTCGACGGCCTCGATCGAAGGCGCGATCGCCGCTGATGCGCGATTGCTGATCGTGCATCACGGAATGTTCTGGAACGGCGCGCAGCCAATCACGGGGCATCGATACCACCGGTTGGCGCGACTGATGGGGCACGACGTCGCCGTATACTCGTCGCACCTTCCGCTAGACGTGCACCCCACACTTGGCAACAACGCGCTGCTGGCAAAGCGGCTCGGACTTTCACCGAGCGCCGGTTTCGCGCGCTACAAGACGATCGACGTTGGACTGAGTGGAGACTGTGATCTGCCGACGCGCACGCTCGCGGAGCGAGCAAGCGAATTGTCGCGCGAGTTTGGGGGATCGCTGGTAACCACGGCGTTCGATGCGAACCGCCTTACACGGCGATGGGCCGTTTGCACTGGGGCCGGCGCCGACTCCGCTTCACTCGCCGAAGCTGCGGAGCGCGGCATCGACACGTTGATCGTTGGTGAGGGGCCGCATCATACCGGCGTCGAGGCGCGGGAGCTCGGCATCGTCGTGATGTATGCCGGTCACTATGCCACTGAAACGCTCGGCGTTCGTGCGTTGGGCGACCTCCTCGCCGAACGATTCGGCGTGACGTCGACCTTCGTCGACGCGCCGACCGGCCTGTGACCGGCGCGGCGATCGCGGCCGACGCGCGCGCGCGAGGCAACACGGTGCTGTCGCTGGAGCACATCACGAAGCGCTTTCGCTCGACGGTTGCGCTCGACGACGTGTCGCTCGATCTGCGTCGTGGCACCGTACACGCCCTTCTCGGCGAGAATGGGGCCGGCAAGACGACGCTGATGCGTGTGGCATTCGGCCTGTTGCGGTCCGACAGCGGCGTGGTGCGGGCCGGCGAGCGTTCGCGGGTGATCACGTCGACCGCGGATGCGATCGCGTCGGGCATCGGAATGGTGCATCAGCATTTCACAAACGTGCCGGCGATGAGTGTCGCCGAGAACGTCGCGCTCGGACGCACGGGGCGTTACGATGCCGCGCGCGCACGCGAGCGTGTCTCCGACATCTCGATGCGCGCCGGGCTGCCGCTGGATCCGTCGGCGCGCGCCGATGAATTGTCGGTTGGCGGTCAACAGCGTTTAGAGATCGTGAAAGCACTGGCGCACGACGCGAGCATTCTCATTCTCGACGAGCCGACCGCGGTGCTCGCACCCGCCGAGTCGGAGGAACTGCTGCGCTGGTTGCACCGGTTCGCGGACGAGGGCAACGCCGTCGTCATCATCACGCACAAACTGCGCGAGGCCCTCGCGGTCGCACACGACGTGACGGTCCTTCGACACGGGCGTGTAGTACTGCAACGAGATGCGCGCGGCGCAACGGAGCACGAACTCGCTAGAGCGATGTTGGGTGGGGAAATCGCCGGTGAATCGGTCGGTCCCGGCGAGCGGACTCGCGGCAACATCATTGCGAGTTTGCGCGGCGTACGAGTCGATGATTCTCGTGGCGCGACGAAGTTGTACGATGTTTCTCTGGACGTGCATGGCGGCGAAATCGTTGGCGTGGCCGCGGTGGAAGGCGCGGGCCAACACGAGTTGTTGCGTGCCCTTGCCGGCCGCGTTGAGATCACACGTGGTACGGCCGAATTGCCACCGGTCATCGGCTTCGTGCCGGAGGATCGCCATCGCGACGCACTCGTGCTCGAGTTCGACGCGACGGAGAATGTCGCGTTGCGCGACGCGGGACCTCGACGTGGTGTGATGCGGTGGCGTGCGGAGCGCGCGCGCGCCACACGGCTGATCGAGGCGTTCGATGTTCGCGGCGGCGCGCCCGATCGACGAGCGGGTGCGCTCTCGGGCGGCAATCAACAAAAGCTGGTGGTCGCGCGCGAGCTTGACGGCGACCCGTCGTTACTCGTGGCCGAGAACCCGACGCGGGGCCTCGACATTCGAGCGACGCGATCTGTACATGACTTGCTTCGCGGTGTCGCGCGACGCGGCGGCGGCGTGATCGTCTATTCGACCGATCTGGACGAAGTGCTGTCGCTGTCGACGCGCGTCGTGGCGGTTCACTCGGGGAAGGTGATCGCGACGTCGGGAACACGGGACGCAGTTGGTCGCGCGATGCTGGGGCTGGCGTGAGCACTCCGAACCCCACGGCCGATGTAGATCCAGGACGTTGGCGAATGCTTGGACTGCTCGCGGTCTCGGAACTACTGGGCATGTCGCTCTGGTTCGCGGCGAGCGCCGTCGCGTTGCAGCTCGCACCTCGATTCTCGATCACGGCCCAGCAAGCGGTGTGGTTGACGCCGGTCGTGCAGCTCGGCTTCGTCGTAGGCACCGCGATCGCCGCGGTGCTGAACCTTGCCGACCTGATTCCCGCGCGTCGGTATTTTGCCGTCGCGGCGATCGTCGGCTCGGCGGCCAATGCATCACTCGTTTTCACGAACTCGTTCGGAATCGCGCTCGCGCTGCGATTCGCGACGGGGTTCTCGCTCGCGGGTGTGTACCCGCCGGCGATGAAGATGGCGGCGACGTGGTTCCGCGCGCGGCGCGGATTCGCGATTGGCACGGTCGTCGGCGCGCTGACGGTGGGAAAGGCGACGCCGTATCTGGTTCACGCGCTGCCGGACGCAACACCCAACGCCGTGATTCTGACCGCCTCGGTCTGTGCGTTGATCGCGGCCGTGTTGATCGCGGTGGCGTACCACGACGGTCCATATCCGTTTCCGCCGCGACCGTTTTCGTGGGGATTGATTCGCACCGTTTTCGACCGCAAAGAGTGGCGGCTCGCGACGGGGGGATATCTGGGGCACATGTTCGAGCTGTATTCGTTCTGGACCTGGATTCCGTTGTTCCTCACTGAAAGCCTGGTCGCCGGTGGAATGGCGCGAGGGCCCGCGACAACGTCGCTCGCTTCGATATCGGCGTTTGGAACGATCGCCGTCGGTGGAATTGGGTGCGTATGGGGTGGACTCGCGGCAGATCGCTGGGGCCGCGAGCGGCTCGTCATTCTCGCGTTGATTGTGAGCGGGAGTTGTGCGTTGCTCATGCCGCTCGTCTTCGCGCGCTCGTTGTGGATTCTCGGGCCTCTCGCCTGGACCTGGGGATTCTTCGTCATCGCCGACTCAGCGCAATTCAGCGCGCTCGTGACGGAATCGGTGCCGCCGCATGCCGTCGGCACGGCGCTGACGATACAGACGTCGCTCGGGTTTTTGCTCACGTCGGTGTCGATTCTGCTGGTGAATCCCGTGGTGAGTCTCGTCGGCTGGAAGTGGCTGTTTCCCGTATTGGCGTTTGGACCGGTCTTTGGCATCGCGATGACGAAGCGTTTGCTGAATTTGCGGCGTCGCGATCTCCTGACGGTGTGACATGATCGGCGACGCGTTGCGCGCGTTGTTCAATGGCGCGTTTGGTTCGTGGTATGCGTTTGGCTCCGGCACGCTCGTCCGAGCGACTCCGCTCATCCTCACCGGGCTTGCGGTCGCTATCGCGTTCCGCGCCGGCGTGTTCAACATCGGCGCTGAGGGCCAACTCCTGATGGGCGCCGCCGCCGCTGCCGCGTTCGCGCTGCTCGTGCCCGGGCTGCCGGCCGTGGTGATGATTCCCGCCGTGCTTACGTCCGGCGCGATCGCCGGCGCCGTTTGGGCGGGCATCGCCGCGCTCTTGAAGCAGCGCTTTCGCGTGCTCGAGGTCATCAGCACGCTGATGTTGAATTTCGTGGCGGAGTACTTCGTGTCCTATCTCGTTCGCGGGCCGCTGCAAGAGCCGACGCACGTATATCCGCAAACGTCGACCATCACGAACGCGGCGCAGCTACCGCGAATTTCGGACGCGAGCCGGCTGCACCTCGGATTCGCGATAGCGGTGGTTGCGTGTGTCGTGACGTGGTGGATCATGCGCTACACGGCTGCCGGATTCCGACTCCGAGCCGCGGGCGCAAATCCATTTGCCGCACGCTCGGCCGGAATGATCGACGTCGACCGGGTGACGGTGCGTGCATTCGTGGCAAGCGGCGCGCTTGCCGGCCTCGCCGGCGCTGTGGAGGTAGCCGGCGTGACCTACGCGTTGTACGAGAATCTCTCGCCAGGGTATGGTTTTACCGCGATCGCCGTCGCTCTGCTCGCGCGGTTGAACGCGCTCGGAGTTATCGCGACGGGCATTCTGTTCGGCGCGCTGGAGGCGGGGGCGTCGGCGATGCAGCGCGACGCGGGTGTCCCCTCGGTCGTGGTCTCGGTCGTCGAAGCCGCGATCATTCTCGCGGTGCTCGCGTTCGAGCGCATTCGGCGCGCGCGCATCGTGGCGTCGCCGGCATGAGCGTCGCGAGCGCATTCGTCGAGGCTACCGTGCGCACCGCGACGCCCTTGGCGCTCGCCGCACTCGGCGAGGTCGTGGTGGAACGCGTGGGCATCATCAACATCAGCCTCGAGGGAATCATCCTCGGCGGTGCATTCGGTGCGCTCGTCGGAGCGACGCATTTTGGAGCCGCGGGCGGGTACATCGTCGCGATACTGAGCGGCGTGTTCATCGCGGCGATCTTCGGCTGGTTCGTGGTGTTTCTGCGCACGGATCAGATCATCACCGGCACGGCAATCACGCTGCTCGCCGTCGGCGGAACGGGCGCGCTCTACCGGTCGCTCTACGGCGCGGCGGGGGCGGCGCTCTCGCTGCCGACCACCGGGCCGATCCGAGTGCCCGGCTTCGCGTCGATTCCAGTTCTCGGGATAGGATTTTTTAATCAGCCAATCGTCACATACGTGGCGTACGCTGCCATTCCGCTGCTGTGGTTCTGGATGTACCGCACCCACGCCGGTTTGGGCCTGCGGGCGATCGGTGAGTCTCGACAGGCTGCCGCGGCGGCGGGGCTGCGGGTCGATCGCGCGCGCTTCGCTGCCGTGTTATTCGGTGGCGTGATGGGCGGCGTCGCCGGCGCGACTCTCGTACTGGCGCAAACGGGCACGTTCGCTGAAAACATGTCGGCCGGCCGCGGCTTCATCGCGATCGCGATCGTGGTGCTGGCACGCTGGCATCCGGTCGGTGTCGGCCTCGCTTCGCTGCTCTTCGGCGCGGCGAGCGCGCTACAGTTTCTGCTGCAGTCGCTCGGGCTCGCGCTGCCGTATCAGCTCTTTCTTTCGATTCCCTATGTCCTCACGCTCGCCGCGCTGGCCGGCATGGCCGGGCGTGTGCGTGCGCCGGCCGAGTTGGCGCGCGAGGACGAGGTCAACTGATTGCGATTACCTCAGCAGTGCCGCTTGGGGCTGAACCAACCGATCCGCCAATGTCCTGGCGTCGCCCGCTCGATGATGCCGAACGACGTCGCATCGCCGAAGTCGCGCGCGACGACGATGGCCGGTTGACGAGCTCCGCCGAGCAGCATCGCGGCGAGGAGATCATGGTTCTCGATCGTCTCTTCGTCGCCGTACGATCGGTCTGAGTAGGCCGTCGCGAACGTCGTGTCGCTCGCTCGACGTTCGGCGATCAGGAACGTGTGCTCCTGAAGCGGCGTCGCTTCCTGGTTGATCTGTCGCGTCAGATTCGCCGCCAGAACCTGAGCGCCGTCGGGCAGGTTGAATCGCCACATGCCGCTGACGACGAACGGCAATCCGGCAAAGCGGCCCGCGGAGTCGTTGGGGAGCGCCGAGGCCAATCGATTCAGCCACGTGACGGCGGAGATAGAGTCAGCGGAAGTGAACGACTCGGTGGAGTCGACCGCGAGCGGTGCAACGACACCACCGATGAAACCGACGTTCCAGGCGCGCGGCGGCGGCGCTCCGCCGATGGTTGCGGTCACGCACGAACCGGAGTCCGCGATCGATGGTACCTCGCCCGTTTGCACGGTCCCCGTTCGTCCGAGGAGCGTGGCGGAGGCGGGGCTGGGAAGGCCGGACAAGGTCGCGCGGCTGGCCGAGTCGCCCGGAAGAAGGACGTATGCCTGAATGGGCGAGCCCGCGGCAACGAGAATGACCGGCCCGACGTCAGGATTCCAACCACGCGCGGCGGTGGCGGCAGACGAGTCCACGGCGGCCGCCGGCTTTACGCTCGCCGAATCGATCGGCGGCGGCGCCTTGGCCCGTTCGCATGCGGTCATGCAGAGACCCAAGGCAAAGCCCCAAGCGGCGCGGCGGAAGGCGTTCATCTGTCGTAATTTGGACGGCCAGGCCCACGCGTCAACGGCTACGGGCCGCCAACTACGTAAGGCGACGTATCCCCGTTCGACAACGATTCGGGTAGGATGTTGCGCAGACGCTCGTGACACGCACCTCCGGAGCTCGCTTCATGGCACATCCACAACACGCGATTCCCCTGGTATTGGCTGACGGCGAGATCCGCGCCGTCGAGCGTGCGCCAACGCTCGAGCGCTCGAGCTGGGCGTTATATGATTTCTCCAATACCATTTTCTCAATGAACATCGCCACGTTGTATTTCACGGTGTGGCTGGTCGACGACTTGGGAGTATCCAACACGCTCGACGCCGCGGCGGGAGCGGTTGCGTCCTTGTTGGTCGTCGTCGCGATTCCGTTTCTCGGCGCGCTGTCGGACGTTCGACGCCGTCGTAAGCCATGGGTCGTGGGCTTCACCCTGCTGTCTTGTCTCGGCTGTGCCCTCATGGGGATATTCGGCCAGACCATGCTGCCGCTGCGCGGCGAAGCCGTCGACGTTCAGGCGCCCGTTCCAGCGGGCTGGCATGCGTCAGGGGCGCCGCTGTTCTGGGTGCTCGCCGCGTTCGTGCTCGCGAACTTCGCCTATCAGGCAGCGCAGCCGTTCTACAACGCAATGCTTCCAGAGCTCGCGCCGCCCGAGGAGCAAGGACGTCTCTCGGGGGTCGGCACCGCGATTGGCTACGTGGGCTCGATCGTTGGTGTCATGCTCGTCAAGCCGTTCTTCAACGGTGAGCTGCCAGGGTTGGGCAAGTTGAGCAGCGGAACGCTCGCTGCGCTCCATTCAGTCATGCCGTTCACCTCGCACGGCGGACGTGTCTCCGCGTTTTTGCCGACGGGCGTGTTGTTTCTGATCTTCTCATTGCCGCTATTCATTTTCTGCCGCGACCACAACCCGGCGCCGAAGGGCACGCCCGTCGATTGGCGGCGTGCGGTTCGCGAAGTGTTCCACACCATTCGCGACGCGCGACAACATCCCGGTACGCTGCGGTTCATCATCGCGTCGTTCGTGTATCAGGATGCGATCGGAACGATCGTGGGATTCATGACGCTCTACGCAGTCAAGGCCGTCGGATTCGAGAAGGGGTCCGAGGTCACGCTGTTTCTTGTGCTCACGATTCCGTCGATCTTCGGCAGTTACATCTACGGTCACCTCGTGGATCGGTTTGGCGCGAAGCGCAGCCTCATGACGACGTTGCTGCTGTGGATCGCGCTGCTGGCGCTCATGATCGCGGTGCCGGGCAAGCAAGCGTTCTGGCTCGTTGGTCTGGCGATTGGACTGAATTTTGGAGGGGTGCCGACAGCGGAGCGACCGGTGTTGCTCGGGCTCGTCCCCGACGTCGAGGCGGGGCGCTACTTCAGCCTCATGCTTCTGTCGTCGCGAGCCGCGGCGATTGCGGGCCCGCTCATCTGGGGACTCACTGTGGACGGTCTCGAGTCGAGGATGGGAACCGCGATCGCATATCGTGCGGCGGTGATGACCGTGGCGTTGATGTTCGTGATCGCGGCGCTCATTCTGCGCGGCGTGCCGGATCGTTCGGCGCGAGCGATGCGCGCCGCGGCGTGAAACGATGTACGCGCTCATTCGCGCGATCGCCGGCATGGCGCTGCGATGGTTCTACCGCGACATCCAGGTCGACGGCCTCGAACGCATCCCTCGCGATCGCGCGCTGCTGCTCGTCGTCAATCATCCGAACGCGCTGGTCGATGCGCTGCTCGTGGGATGGGTCGTCCCGCGGCGCGTCCTGATCACCGCGAAGTCCACGCTCTTCGCGAATCCGATCGCCGATCGCGCGTTGCGATGGTTGGGAGTCGTGCCTCTGCGCCGGGCGAGCGACGAATCGGCGAGCGGTGCGCCTCAACGCCTGGATCCGGCGCGCAACCTCGGGACGTTTCGTGCCGTGCACGACGCGCTGCGGGATGGCGGCTGCGTTCTGATTTTCCCGGAGGGGAAGACGCACGACGAACCATCGCTCGCGCCGCTCAAGACTGGTGCGGCCCGCATGGCGCTGCACGCGCGCGACGCGGGTGACGTACCCGGCCCCGCCGTCGTTCCGATCGGGTTGACCTTCGAGCGCAAGGATGCGCCGCGTTCGCGCGCGCTCGTGCAAGTGGGCGAACCGATTTTCATGGATGAATGGCGAGCACCGCAGAATGCGCCCGCGGCGGAGGCGCTCACGCACGAGATCGATGCACGACTCCGCGCGGTGACCTCGAACTATGCGACCCCAGACGACGCCGCGCGTGCGATTCGTCTCGCGCGTGTTATCGCCGCGCTATTCGAGCCAGTCCCGGAAATCGGCGTCGTCGATCGCGCCCTCGGCGCCGAGATTGCAATCGCACGCCGCATCGATGCGTTGTCGACGTCACTCGCGCGCTCCGACGCTGCGCTGCGCACTCGCATCGACGACGTCGTTCTGAGATTGGAAGCAACGGAGCGCACCGCGACGAACCATGGCGTGCTGCTCGAGGATGCGCGCATTTCGCTCACTGCGCGGTCTGGCGCGCGGTTCGTGGGGCGCGAAGGTTTGCTATTGCTCACCGCCGGACCGGTCGCGCTGTGGGGACGCCTGAACCATTGGATTCCATTTCGCGCCGCGCGCGCAGTTGCTCTGCGCAACGTCGACAGTGCCGCGGATCCCGCCATGCGCACGCTCGTGAGCGGGACCGCGTTCGTGCTACTCGCGTATCTCGTACAGACGCTGGTCGTTGCCGCGCTGTGGGGAGGAATCGCCGGCGGCGTGTATCTCATCGGTCTTCCAATCGCCGCGGAAACAAGTCTCTATTTCGGCGATCGCCTTCGACGCGCGGTGTGTCGCGCGCGCGCGTTCTTGCTGTTCCGTCGCGATCCCCAGCTGCGTCAGCAATTGCTGGATGAATTGGCGTTCCTACGCAACGAGGTGGTCGAAATCGATCGCGAATTACGTTCGAGTGCGACGCTGACGGCAGTGTAGTTTCGAATCCCGCGCTCAGTAGATGGAATCGGACGGTGGCGGCAGCACCGGTCCGCCGAGATCCCAATGCCATGCGTCACGGCGCACACCGGTGCGCGGATCCTTCAGCGGTTTGAATTGCAGCCGCTCGGCAGGTAATCCAGCGGCGGCGCCGTACGCCAGCAATTTGGGCTTGTCGGTCGAAACGAGGTGCGCCATTCGTCGACCCTTCCACACGTGGCGGTGCAACCAGAGGCCGCCGTCCATGGCGTAGATCATTCCGTCGCGGCGTTTGGCGAATTCACGAAAGAGCGGCACTTCTCGCGACGGACTCACGTGAGCGCGTCTGCGAGAGCGCCGCTTACTGGCAGGCGACGACCCCCGCGGCGGTGGCGGGTGCGACGGCCGAGGCGTCGCCGAGAAACATGGCGCAGAAGTGCGGATAGGAGTCGGGATTGGACGATGTCGCCGACCACCCAGTCTTGGTGGCTTCGGTCACGGTCACAACGTCGCCCTTTGACGGCGTGAAGTGCAGTGAGTCGAGATCGGTCGAATACTTCGAGGCATCGTAGAAGTACGACTCCTGCGCGGTCGTCAGGTTGTGCAGATCGCTGCGCATGCCGGCGAAATATGCCTTGCCCTTGGTGCTCTGATATTTCGGGATCGCCATTGCGGCGAGGATGCCGATGATCACGACGACGATCAACAGTTCGATCAGCGTGAATCCTTGGCGGAGTCTTGTACGCGCCATCGCAATCAACCGGGTGGGGGGTCGGTCGTGCTGAAACGACGAGGGGCCAGTCGACATCGGTCAAAGTGCTTGCCCGGCTGCGTCGCCGACCGCCGAGAAAAAGCAAGGGCGGTGCCGGGTTTGCCTGAAACGCCGAACACGAAGATTTACAATGACTTATCGATGTATATGTACACCAATTATCACAAATTTCCAGCGTCGTAGAGCGACGAATTGCGGCGAGTCTCGCAAGCTGCGACTCCGACGAACTGACCGAGCGTGACCCTGGTCACGTCCGGTTTCGCGGTCAATCCATCTTCGTAGCCAGCCAATCGTTGCCCTGGCCCATGTCGACCACAAGGGGGACCGAGAGCTGCGCCGCATGTTCCATTTCGGTCTTCACCAGTTGTTTAATCTCGTCGAGCTCGGGCCCCGGTACCTCGAACACGAGCTCGTCGTGGACTTGCAGCAGCATCTTCGTGCTCAGTCCGCGCGAGATGAGCGCGTTATGAATCCGAATCATCGCAATCTTGATCAGATCGGCCGCGGAGCCCTGAATGGGCGCGTTCGAGGCAACGCGCTCGCCGAACGCGCGGATGTTAAAGTTGCGTTCGCGCAACTCAGGGATGTACCGGCGGCGGTTGAAGATCGTTTGCACGTAGCCGTGCTCGCGGGCGAACTCGACCATCGAGTCGAGATACTCGCGTACGCGGCTGAAGCGCTGAAAATACAACTCGATGAACTGCTTCGCTTCGGCGTGCGCGATCTTGAGCTGGCGCGAGAGTGCGTGCGCCCCCTGTCCGTAAATCGTCGCGAAGTTGATCGTCTTCGCCCGCGCGCGCATGTCCTTGGTGACGTCTTCGACCGGCACGCCGAAGATCACCGAGGCCGTCTGGCGATGAATGTCGCCGCCTGACTGGAAGGCCTGAACGAACGCGGGGTCGCTCGACAGATGCGCGAGCAGTCGCAGCTCGATCTGCGAGTAGTCGGCCGCGAGCAGCGTCCAGCCTTTGCGCGGCACGAAGCCGCGGCGCACGTCGCGCCCGAGCTCTCGGCGAATTGGAATGTTCTGAAGATTCGGTTCGTTGGACGATAGACGGCCGGTCGCCGCCGTCGTCTGGCTGAACGACGTGTGCACGCGGCCGGTGCGGGGATGCACGTACGTCGGGAGGGCGTCGATGTACGTGCTCTCGAGCTTGGACAGCTCGCGGTATTCCATGAGTAACACGGGAAGCTGGTGTCCCTCGTCGGCGAGTTGTTGCAACACGCTCGCGTCGGTCGAGGGGCCGGTCGGCGTGCGCTTGAGCACCGGCAACTGCAGCTTCTCGAACAAGATCTCGCGGAGCTTCGGGTTGGAGTTGATGTTGAACTCCTCGCCGGCTGACACGTAGATCTCCTGCTCGACGCGTTTACGTTCGCGCTCGAAGCGTTCCTTGAGCGTGGCGAACCACGGCACGTCGATCGTGATGCCCTGCCATTCCATTTCGGCGAGCACTTCGACGAGCGGCATTTCGACGTCGTGAAAGAGCCGCGCGAGCTGCAGGGCTTCGAGCTGCGGCTCGAACATCTCGCGGAGCCGCCACGTCATGTCGGCGTCTTCGCATGAGTAATCGCGCGCGCACTCGATCGGCACCTGATCGAAGGGAATCAGCTCTTTGCCCTTGCCGCACAGTTCCTCGAAGCTCGTCATCTTGTGGTTGAGGAACTCGAGGGCAAGCAGATCGAGGCCGTGCGTGCGCCGGCCGGGATCGAGCACGTAGCTGGCGATCATCGTGTCGAAATCGAGTCCGCGCACAGTGACGCCGGCGCCGCGCAGCGCGAGGATGTCGTACTTCGCGTTCTGCGCGGTTTTCTTCACGGCCGGGTCCTCGAGCAATGCCTTGAGCGGTACGGTTTCGGCGCTGTCGATCGGCGGAAGATTCTTGACGCGTTGTTCCGTACCCGCCGCGAAGAAGCGTGCGGCAACGCTGGCCGGCTCGCTTGCCTTCTTCGCGCGCGCCTTCTTCTTGGGCGGTGCATCGTCGGAGGACGGCGGTTCGTCGCCCAGGTCGAGACCGACCTGCGTGTCGGCGCGGTGCCGATGCGCGAGCGGGAAGTAGTAGGCTTCGCCTGGCGCCACAGCGATCGTGACGCCAACAAGTGAGCTTCGCAGCGGGTCGACGTCCTGCGGGGCGGTTGGATCGATTACAGTTTCTGTATCGACCGCGATGTACGGCGCCCGCCGCGCGCGCGCGACGGCTTTCTCGAGCGCGGCGACGGTGTCCACCGTGACATAGTTCGTCTTGATCGCCGGCTCGGGCGGCGCGGACGACGCATCGTCGGTAGCCACCGGCGCCGCGGCTTCGACCGCCGCGATGTTCTTGGCGAGGGTGTGAAACTCGAGCTCGACGTACATCGCGCGGAGGCGCGCGAGGTCGGGCGGCGACAGGCGCATGGAATCGAGGTCGAGATCGACGGCCAGGTCCTGGCGAATGGTGACGAGCTCCTTCGAGAGCAGCGCCATGTCACCCTGCTCGAGCAGCGCTTCGCGCGGACGCTTCTTCGTGATCTCCGACGCGTGCGCGAGAATGTTCTCGACGCTGCCGAAGGAGTTGACGAGCTCCTGCGCCGTCTTTTCGCCGATGCCCTTCACGCCGGGAACGTTGTCCGAGGCGTCGCCGAGCAGCGCGAGGTAATCCGTGACGAGCGCGGGTGGAACGCCGAGGCGTTCGCTGCCGTTCTCGACGCCGACCCATTGTTCCTCGACGCTCGCCGGTCCGCCTCGGCCCGGATTGAGGAGCCAGAGGCCCGGCCGCACGAGTTGCTGAAAATCCTTATCGCCGGAGACGACGACGACGTTCATGCCCGCTTCGACGCCCTGACGCGCGAGGGTGCCGATGACGTCGTCGGCTTCATAGCCCTTTAATGCCAGAATTGGAATATGGTACGCATCGAGGATGTCGCAGATGCGTTCCATGCCGCGATCGAAGTCGGACTGCAGCTCTTCGGTGAGCTTCTCGCGGGTGGCTTTGTATGCAGGATACCGCTCGTGGCGGAACGACAGGCCGGAATCGTGTACCCAGCCCAGGTAGTCAGGTTTATGGGTCTGCAACAATCGTTGCAGAAAATTGACGATGCCCCATGCCGCGGAGGTGTTTTCGCCGCGGCTGGTTGTCAGGGGGCGCGAGATGAGGGCGAAGAACGCGCGATAGATCAGCGCGTAACCGTCCACGAGGAACAGTCTTGGGGGTGGAGGCGGCTCGATCGCGCTGGGCGATGGGCGTTGGGCGATGGGCGTGGTCATTGTTAGTAAGGTCAGGCAATGTCGAGTCGCATTCAACTGCTCGCGCCATCGCTCACCGTCCAACGTCCATCGCTAAAACAGCACCGCCCGCCATTGCGGGCGGGCGGATGCAGGGGGACTCGTGCGTGGAGGCGGGCGGTTAGACCCGGGTCACGTTCGCGGCGTGAAGCCCCTTCTCGCCAGTACGGATTTCGAATTCGACTTCCTGACCTTCGGCGAGCGTCTTGAAGCCTTCCATACTGATCGCGGAGAAGTGAACGAACACGTCCTCACCGCTGTCTTGCTCAATGAAGCCGTACCCCTTGGCATCATTGAACCACTTCACCTTCCCTCTGGCCATTCGAGCTGCCTCCTACGGGGTGAATCGATCCTGCACTGCGGTGCTGGGCAAGCCGACCCGACTTGCGGGGCCCTATATAGGAACAGTTTGTCAATTTGTCAAGAAAACCGAAGCTCGGGAGCGCATGCGCCGTGCGCGGTAATCGATGAGAAGTGCTCATGGTGCACCGCACCGATGCGTCGCGCGGGACCGTGCCTCTTCCCGCCCCCGGCCCTTCGGGTTAGGTTCGCCGCGTGCCTCGGGAAAATCTCGTCGGACAGACGATCGCCGGATATTCGCTGCAGAGTGAAGTGGGAGAAGGCGGAACCTCCGCCGTGTTTCGCGCGCAACATGCGGAACACGGGACGGTTGCCGTGAAAGTGTTGCGCGAGAAACTGCGTCAGGATCGCACGGCCGTCGCGCGTTTTCTTCGCGAAGCGCGCTACGGCGAACGCGTGCAGCACCCGAACGTCGTGCAGACAATCGAGATCGGCGAAGCCGGACCGGGAATGCACTTCCTGGCGATCGAATGGGCGACGGGCGAGATCCTCGAGAAGTATGCGAAGCGGCAAGGGCCGCTGCCGATCGACGAAGTGTGTGCCATCGTCAAGCAGATCGCCGACGCGGTGCATGCCGCGCATGCGGTTGGTATCGTCCACCGCGATCTCAAGCCGGACAACGTCATGTACGATCCGGCGACACGTCTCGTGAAGCTGCTGGACTTCGGCATCGCGACGGATACGGACATCGCACCCGAGCAACGGCTGACGCGCGCCGGCTTCTTCGTCGGCACGTTGATGTACGTGGCGCCCGAGGCGCTGTCGGGTGAATTGGTCGGGCCGCTCGCCGATCAGTACAGCCTGGCGACGATCGCGTACTTCCTGCTCACGGGATGTCTTCCCTTCCCAGCCAAGACCCCGCGCGAAATGTTCTCGCAACTCTTGTCGCAGCCGCCGATCGCGCTCAACGTCGCGAAACCCGGTCTGCGTTTTCCCGCGGCGGTCGAGGGGGTCGTGATGCGCGGCTTGAGCAAGGAACCATCCAAGCGCTATGCCGACGTGATCGCATTCGCATCAGAGTTTTGTGAATCGGCGTCCGCCCCGGCCGCGAAGGAGCAAACGGGTTTCGTCTCGAAGCTCGCGTCGATGTTCAAGAAGAAAGACTAGGCGTCGTTGACGGCCGCCGGCGCGGCCGCATCCGTGCCCGAAGGTTCCAGGTCCGTCGGGTGCACCGGCAGCCACAGCGTGAACGTCGATCCTTTTCCAAGCTGGCTGTCCACGCCGATATCGCCGCCGAGGAGCTGGGCGAGCCGCCGCGAGATGGAGAGCCCGAGCCCGGTACCGCGCTGCATGGATTCGCTGCGCGGGCCCGCATTGACCTGCTCGAATTCGTCGAAGATACGCACCTGATCCGCCGGTGCGATGCCGACGCCTGTGTCGACGACCTGCAGCGCGATCCACACTTGTCGCATGTCGGGAGATTGGCGCGCAAGCACGGGATCGTCGGGCGTCGGCCGATGTGACGACCTCGCCACCGTAGCACCGACGAGACGCGCGCGAACCGCCACGCCACCCGACGGTGTGTACTTCACGGCATTGCCGATCAGGTTCACGAGAATCTGCCGCAGATGCGTTGGATCGGTGCGGATACGCGGTAACGAGGCGCCGACCGCGATCGAAAAACTCAGCCCGCGCTCGTTGACGAGCGATTCGAGCTCGCTCGCGACGTTGAGCACGAACGGCCGCAGCACGAGCGTCTCCGAATGCACTTCCAGGCGGCCGGCGGCGATCTTGGCGATGTCGAGGACTTGATCGACGAGATGTCGCAAATGCGTCGCCGACGCGGCGATGCGATCGACCGGCGGCACTTGTCGCGGTGAGAGCTCGCCGTAAACACCGTCCTTCAGCAATTCGACGAAGCCGACGATGGCGTTGAGCGGTGTGCGAAGCTCGTGCGAGATATTCGCGAGGAACTCGCTCTTCGCGGTATTGGCCCGCGCCACTTCGTGGTACAAGCGCTCGAGCTCGGCCGAACGTTCGGAAGCGCGCAGGCGACGCCGGCGCTCGCGCGCGAGCAAGAAACCCACGAACCCCGCGACGACGAGCAACACGACGCCGAGCACCGCCGGCGACACGCCGTTGCTGACGATCAATTGTGGCGGGAATTCGCGCATCGCCTTTCGTGCCGGGGCTGTTGGCAGTTATTTCCTCGCGACGACTTCATCGCCATCGCACGCATTCGCCATGTCACGAAGAGACGAACTCGCTCAACTCCTCGCCACACGCTCCGCCATACGCGGGACGTTCACGTTAGCATCCGGACGACAGTCCTCGCTATACATCGACGCGCGAATCACCACCATGAGCCCCGACGGCCTCGCGTTGATCGGGCCGCTCGGATTTACCGCGCTGCATGATGCCGGGTGGCGCGCCGATTCGATCGGCGGCCTCACGATGGGGGCAGACCCGATCGCGTGCGCGGTGAGCTACGCCAGCGCGTCGAGCTCCGCGCCGCTGCGCGCTTTTTCGGTGCGGAAAGAACCGAAGACACACGGCACCGGAAGGCTGATCGAAGGGCCATTCCGCGAAGGCGACCGCGTTGTCGTCGTCGAGGACACAATCACCACCGGCGGATCCGCAAAGAAGGCCATCGACGCGGTCCGTGCCGCGGGCGGCAAGGTCATCGGCGTACTAGCCTTGGTCGATCGCGAAGAAGGTGGTCGCGAGGCGCTAGAGGCTGAGGGTGTCGGCGTCATCGCCCTGGCGCGCGCGTCCGACATCGTGCCGTTGATCCCGGCGTGACCCCGCGCCCGCGATCGTAAACTGACCGCTGGCCTCGTCGCGTTGAAGCGCGACGCCGGTCAGCGCGGCCAACTCACGCAGCGCATCCGCCGCATCGGCGCCTATGCCGCGGTCGGCGCACGTCGTCAATTCCGATGCAATGAGGAATTCAGCATCGCCTGGCGACGCCGCTCGCGCGCCGTTGCAGGCCGACTCGTCCGAGAGATGCGTGCGCACGAGCTGCTCCGACGCGACGGAGTTGCGCTTCGCGATCGCGCGGAAATGTTCGCGCGCGGCATCATCGGGCTCATCGTCCATCAAGAGAATCGCGTTTCGCACGGTACCGATGTTGTTCACAATGTCGTGACGCGCGGCGCGAGCCCGCTTGCGCGCGGCACTCGCGGCGGCGTGCGCGAAACCCGCCGTCGCCGCCGCACGCATGCGAGCGCAACAGTCGTGAATGAGCCGTGCATCAGACACGGCCGAGCGGATCGTCGTGCTCGCGATACTCTCCGCGGTGTCTGCCAATTTCTCGAGCACTATCCCTTCGATCGCATCGTATTCCTGCAGCAGCGCGGCCAGGGACCCTTCGGCCTCGGCCTGTCGTGAGCCGGCGGCTGCAGCCAACACCGACAACCGAACGCGTTCGTTCTGCGATCCACGAGTCGCCGCCCACAGCGCCGCCAGCACCACCGCCCGTTCGAACCGTGCATCGTTGTCCGTCATGTCTACCGCGTAAATGCACCAACTCTGCCAAACGTTTCTTCAGCAGTCGACTCGATGCGAATCGAGGCGTGTGGGCCACGCACCCCAGGTCGGTGCAAGCGGATGCAGCTGTCGCAGCTTGTCGATGTACGGAACGACGAGAACCTCGCGGAACTCTCGCAGCATCGACTCGCCGTCATAGCGTGCGCGAAACTGCACCGCGGTCAGCTGCATCAACGTGCGCACATGACGGCCAAAGCTTTGTGGCGATGAATAGTCGAGATGGTTCGACACGTTCGCGATGGAAAAGCCCGGGTTCTCGAACAAGCGGGCCGCGCGAACCAGTCGCGACGTTGCGAGATAGCGTTTCGGCGGCGGCAGCTTCGCTCGGAAGAACCGGCTCATGAGGGTACTGGGCAGGACGTCGAGGCGCCGCGCCAGCATGCGCACCGTCGTAACGCGCGCCGGCAGCATGAACAGCGCTTCGAAAAACTGCCAGCAGTCGGACGGCACGTTGTTGAGATCGATCGCGAGCTGGCCGATCGCCTCGCGCTGAATGTCGTCGCTGCGACTGCCGAGCAGATAGCCACGAAGCTCGCGCCACCCTTCGGCCTCGCGCACGTCCACGATTTGGCGAACACCCGTCGTGCCGAGCGACAGCATGGCATGCGGCGTCCCGCGATCGAGCTGGGTGAGGAGCGCGACCGTCGGAATGCGCGGAAACTCACGCACCAGCGCGGCGACGGCCGCTCGCGACTGTTGGTCGCATCGCGTGACGGAGACCACGACCGCGTTCGCGCGATTGCTCTTGAGATCCTGCACGAGCTCGGCGACGGTGTCGCGGTGCAGGGTGCGATACGATCCTTCCCCTGCGGCGTCGACGCGAATGCGCTCGGCAGGTGTGAGCATGGTGGCGACGGAGACGGCACAGTGCGTCGCCGGCGAGTGTGGGTGGGTGGTGTGCATGACGAGCCTCGGTCAGCATGGAGACGACAAGGTGGGACCTGCGGCGGTCGCGACTGTGGCGAGAGTAGCGACGCGGCGTCATGCGTTCGTCATGCGTCGAAGCAATGCGATGCCGGATGCGGCGGAACGATTATATTTCGCTGAGATCGCCTACCGGGTAGTCGCGATTAGCGTTCTTGAACGCTGATCGAGGAAAGTCCGGGCTCCATTGGGCGCGCTGCCAGGTAACGCCTGGGCGTCGAGCGGTTTCGGCCGAGCGGCGACGGACAGTGCCACAGAAAAGACACCGCCTACTCACTGGTACGCTTCGGTGACGGCAAGGGTGAAAAGGTGAGGTAAGAGCTCACCGCGCGGCTGGTAACAGACGCGGCAGGGTAAACCCCAGCGGGAGCAAGGCCAAATAGGGAGTGAGAGGTGCCCACCTCGACCAAGACACTCCGGGTAGGCTGCTAGAGGGCGCGGGCGACCGCGCTCCGAGAGGAATGACTACCGGGCGGAAGGTGGTATGCGGAATTCCGAGCGATGGTGCAACGCGCCGGAGCGAGGAACGATCAGCGTAACGCACATTCGCCGCACAGAACCCGGCTTACAGGTTCGCGATCGACGGCGCGCTCTCTCGGGGGCGCGCCGTCTCTTTGCACGTCTCAGGCGTTGTCCGTGGTCAATCCAGATCGTCGGGCGAAGCGGCGCCGCGGCCTCGCTGCTCCATCACGCGCGGGGCCTGCATGAGACCCGGCGCTGGCATCCAGCGGCCGGAGAACACCTGGCGAAGCGCGCGCCAAATGAGGCGCACCATCATCACCAGGCACGCGAGCAACACGACGGCGACGGCGAGCGTGATGATCGGATGCGACCAGATTGCGATGGCGACGGTGCTCACGAGCGCGAGCTCGGTGATGTTCGCGACGCCGTTGGTTACGGGCTCCGGCGACGCGTCGATCGCGTAGCGGAGGCCGAGCTTGGTGGTGTGCGTCGTGATCGCGAGGCCGCCGCCGAGGAGCGCGGCGATGAGGACGATGATGGGGTCGGCGTGCCACGCGGTGGCGGCGGCAAGCACTGCGGCTGCGGGCGGCCGAATGAGGCTGTGCAGCGTTTCCCACGCGGAGGCGACGCCGGGGATGAGCGTCGCGACGAACTCGATGACGTACAGCGCGAGCGCAACGCCGATGACGCCGACATTGCCGAATGCGTCGATCGTGCTTGGAACGTTGTGCACCCACCCGAATCGCACGGCCAAGCCTGTGATGGCAACGGCGGCGTATAGGTTGAGACCGGCCGCGTACGCTAGTCCGAGGCCCTGTACGAGCGTGATCAGACTCAACACTTCGACCGGTCTCCCTTGCTACGCCGGGTCTTCCTCGTTTCGGCGCTTCGCGCTTCTACTCGGAATTCCGCGTAGCTAGCTCCCTTTCGGCGGGAGCGTCGCCGAGCTCAGTCGAGCAGCCGTAGCGGCATGACGATGCAGAGGTACGACGCCGGATCGGCCCAGCCTTCCGGCTCGAGCATCGCGGCGCGCTCGGGCGCCTTGAAGCTCATTCGAACCTCTTCTGTTGGAATGTAGCGCAGAACCTCGAGCAGGTAGTTGGCATTGAAGCCGATATCGAGCGGGTCGCCGGTGTAGCGGATTGCGAGCTCGTCGTTCGCCTCGCCCAAATCCGGAGTTTGCACGCTCAGCTTGAGCATGCCGGCATTGAACGACAACCGGATGCGATGGGTCTGATCGGACGCGATGATCGACATGCGGCGCAGCGCACTGGTCAGCGCAGTGCGGTCCGCGATCGCCACTCGATTGTTGTCCTTCGGAATGACTTGCGGGTACGGCGGGTAGGGTCCTTCGATCAATCGCGTGTACACCGCGGTGAACGGCGAGCGGAAGCCAAGATGATTTTCGCCTCTGGCGATTTCGAGCTCTTCGTCTTCGGGAAACAGCCGGCGGATTTGTTCGAGCGCCTTTGGCGGCACAATGAAGTTGCCCGATGGAGCGCCGCTGGACTTCACGGGCATGTCCATCTTCGCGAGACGATGGCCGTTGGTGGCGACCATGCGCATCACTTCGGGCTCGAGCTCCCAGAGGACGCCGTTAAGAATCGGGCGGCTTTCTTCGGTGGAGACGGCGAACGAGGTGTGCTGAATCAGCTTCTGCAGGTCACCGGAGCGAATGCGCCAGCTTTCGTTGAAGCGCACGTTCGGAAACGCGGGAAATTCGTCGCGCGGAAGTCCGAGAATCTTGAAATGTGAGCGGCCGCAGTCGAGGGTGACACGCTGCTCACCTGCCGCCGCAATGCGTACCGGCGCGGGCGGCAGCTCGCGGGCGATCTCGCTCAATTTTTTTGCGGGGATGGTGATGGCGCCGGCTGATTCGACATCAGCCGCGACTTCTGTCGTGACGGCGATATCGAGATCGGTGCCGGAGAGACGGATTCCTTTTTCCGTCGCTTCGACCATGATATTGGCGAGCACCGGTAGCGTCGTCTTGGCTGGAATGCTCGCGGTGACCGCGGCCAGACCTTCCTGCAACTTTTCCCGGGAGATCGTAAACCGCATCGCGGCTCCTCTAACGTCCTGTGCGTGGTGCGTCGGCGAGTCGAGCATTGGACTTTCGTCCAATTGTGCAAAAACGGCGGGCCCTAGTAGTACCCTAAATAAGAGCTATTAACTAGTAGTCGTAGTAGAGACTGTGGAGGCGTGGAAAACCGCTGGAACTTACACCAGATCAATCAGTTCGCCTATAGGTCCGGCTGTGGATCTCATGTGGGGAAGCAACGTTGTCCAGATGCCGTGCCTCGTGCGGGTGGAGTCGATGAGAAAATCTCAGGAAAACTCCGCAACAACTCTGTACAACTCTGTACAACTCGGTTGACGGTGTGGAAAAAAGAGGCGATGTCGCTCAATCGCGCAGGCTTTCCAACGCCGCCTGAATCTTTCCCATGCGCTGCGCGAACGCCGGATCTTCTTTCATCATCGCGTTGACGCGCTCGAGACTGTGAATGACGGTCGAATGATCGCGTCCGCCGAAGGAGGCGCCGATCTCCACGAGTTGCATGCTGAGGAGCTCGCGCATGAAGTGCATGGCGACCTGGCGCGGGATGGTGAGGTTCTTGGTGCGGGTTTTGGAGCGAAGGCCTTCGGTGGTCACGCCCCACTCCTTCGCCACGGCGGTTTGAATGGCGTAGGTGTTGAGGGCCGGACCGCCAGCGGGAGTTCCATCGGCGGATTTGAGCTTGTCGCGCAGCGCGTCGCGGGCAACGTCGACCGTTATTTCGCGGTGTTTGAGCGATGCGTATGCGAGCAGCTTGATCATCGAGCCCTCGAGCTCGCGCACGCTCGATCGAACATTTTCGGCGATGAAGCGGATGACTTCCTCGGGGATCGTGAGCTCGAGGTGGTCCAGATGTGCCTTCTGGCGCAGGATGGCAATGCGATGCTCGAGGTCGGGGAGCTCGATGTCCGCGACCATGCCCCATTGGAAGCGGGAGACGAGGCGGGCTTCGAGGCCTGGGATTTCGGATGGTGGGCGATCGCTCGTGAGCACGATCTGACGGCCGCCTTCGTACAACGCGTTGAAGGTGTGGAAGAACTCTTCCTGCATTGCTTCCTTGCCTTTGAGGAAGTGGACGTCGTCGACGAGGAGGAGGTCGGTTTCGCGGAAGCGGCGGCGGAAGTCGGCGGTGGTTCGGCTCTGGATGGCGGCGACGAGCTCGTTGGTGAACTGCTCGGTGCCGATGAAGGTGATGCGGGTTTCGGGCTTTCGCTGGACGATCTCGTGGGCGATGGCCTGCATCAGGTGAGTTTTGCCGAGTCCGGTGTCGCCGTAGATGAAGAGGGGGTTGTAGACTTTTCCGGGGGCTTGGGCGCAGGCGTGAGCGGCGGCGGCGGCGAGTTCGTTCGACTTGCCGATAACGAAGTAGTCGAACGTGTATCGATCACTTAGTGGTGGCGAGATGGTGGCGCCACTCTGCGCCGAGTTTTGCTTTTGCGGCGGGGGTGCGACGAAAAGATCCATCTGCGGGCGAGCACGCCGCTCTTCCGTCACACGAAAAATCACCGACAGCGGGTGACCCAACGCAATCGGCGCCAGGCCCGACAAGAGCTCCGCGTGCTTCGACTCGTTCCAGTCCGCGGCGAATTGGTCGGGGCAGCCAACGAGGATCGTCGTCCCTTCCAGCGACAGCGCCTCGGTCGGCTCGAGCCAGGTCTTGAAAGTCTGCTCGGGCAGCTCGTGGCGAGCGCGGTCGAGCAGGCGGCTCCAGGCGTCGTGGGCGGTCAGCGTCATCTCGCGTAGTACTGTGGAAAACGAGGCGGGGGAGCGAAGCTAGAGATGCAATGTGGAAAAAGCAATTGCGATGGGCGGAGGGCGATGGGTGCTGGGCGCAACAACGCGGCTTGGCGAGCGGCGGAATCACAAATCTGACGGCCATGCCAGGCTCGAGCCCAACGCCCACCGCCAACGCCCATCGCCGGTTGCCCTATCTCCCTTCCCTAGATAGCTTTATCGACTGCATTGCAGTTCGAAATTGTTCGCCGTCGCTCGCACGCACCGTTTTTGGAGTCGCTCATGGGTAAGCCGACATATCGTCCCCGGAACAAGCGCCGCATCAAGACGCATGGATTCCGCACACGCATGGAAACCAAGTGGGGACGTGAAGTGCTCAGCCGCCGCCGCAAGAAGGGGCGCAAGCGCCTGACCGTCAAACTGCCAGACAAGTACGCAGGCGCATAACGACGGCTTCGACTTTCCGCGTCAGCACCGGCTCACGCGGGGTCCGGATATTCAGACCGTCATTCGAGAGGGGAAGCGAATTCGGACCGAACATCTCGACGTTCGAGTCCTCGCTTCCCCTCTCGGCATTTCTCGCATTGGCATCGTGGTCCCTCGACACCAACACAGCGCGGTCGATCGGAATCGGCTCAAGCGCCGCCTGCGCGAATGGGCGCGCCTCGCGCTGCTGCCCGCGCTTCGATCGGCGAGCGCGACCGGTGTGTCTACCGACGTCGCCATCCGTGCGCGACGCGAGGCTTACGCCGCCACCATGGAACAACTCGGGACCGACGTTGCTACAGTCGCGACACGATTCGCACCGTCGGCGGAGCATGCGAACGAAACTGGCGGCCCCTCATGATGCGTACGATTCTCGTGGCGATCGTGCGCGGATATCAAGTGACGCTGGGTCCGATGTTGCCGCCATCGTGCCGCTATTATCCAAGCTGCTCCGCCTACGCCATCGAAGCGCTGGAAAAGCATGGCGCGATGCGCGGCGGCTGGCTCGCCATTCGTCGTCTCGCGCGTTGCCATCCGTTTCGCCCGGGTGGATACGACCCAGTGCCGTAGCACGCATCGCATGCATCGCACGCCTAGCACGCCTAGCACCAATCGCATCTCGATAAATGGATAGACGCACTCTGCTCGCACTCGCGTTGATGGCGATCGTCATCGTCGTGACGCCGATTCTCTTCCCGTCCGCACGACGTCCGGTCAAGCCGGATACGTCGGCGCAGCCGTCGACAGCCGCGGAACCGCCGGCCCCAACAAATGCGCCGAGCACCGCGGCAGCCGCCTCGACACCTGCGTCGGCCACGACGGCGACAACGACGGCGACGGTCGGACCCTCGATGAGCGAACCGCGGCCGCAGCGCCCCGTCGACAGCGTCACTGTCCAGGGCGCGCGCACGCAGCAGGTCTACGCCAATCCCGGCGCCGCACCGGCGCGCGTCGAGGTCACGGGGTTCCACAGCTTGAGGCCCGGAAGCAAAGGCGGGACGCTGATCATCGCACCACTGCGCTCCGCACTGCTGCACTATCGCCTCGCACTCGGCGCCGATACGATCGCGCTCGATACGGTGTCGTTCACTTCGGCGACGAGCGGCGCGACGACGACATTTACCTCGAGCTCGCCGGCGATCACGCTCGCGTACACGCCGGTCGGCGACGGGTTGCGCACCGAGGTGCGCGGCACAGTGACGAATGCGCCGCCGGGATCCGCGCTGCTGATCGATCTTCCTTCGACCTTTCGGTCGAACGAAGCGGACACGCTCGACGATCAGCGGCACTTCGCCTTCGGTTACAAGCTGCCGCTTCGCGATCCGACGAGCGTTCCGTTCAGCAAGCTCGACGTGAACACCGTGCGCACCGACACCGGGTCGTTCCAGTGGGTGAATGCGCGCGACAAGTATTGGCTCGTGGCGCTGATGCAGCCCGTCGGCGCGCAAAAACCCGTGGGCGTTTTTCGCGGCCTCGTGATGCGCGGCGGTGTACGCGTTGGTCGAGTGGCGCCGACGGCCTATGCGACGACGAGCTATCCGCTCGCCGCGGGCACTGCCCAGATCGCATTCGACATGTACATCGGGCCGCAGTCGTTTCAGGAGCTGCGTGCGCTCGACAACGATCTCGTGAATGTGAATCCGTACGCCGGCTGGCTCCACGGCATCGTGCAGCCGTTCGCGACGATCGTGATGCGCGTGCTCCTTTGGATGAAGGCCAACTTCCACGTGAACTACGGCTGGGTGCTCGTGCTGTTCGGCGTGGGCATTCGGCTCATCCTGTGGCCGCTCAATCAAAAGGCGATGCGCACGAGCATCGGCATGCAGCGCCTGCAGCCCGAGCTCACGGAGATTCAGAAGAAGTACAAGAACGAGCCCGAGAAGCAGCGCGAAGCGCTCGTCAAGCTGTACGCATCGCACGGCATGAGCCCGCTCAGCCCAATGCTCGGCTGTCTGCCGATGTTGTTGCCGATGCCCGTGCTCTTCGCGCTGTACTTCGTCTTTCAGAACACGATTGAATTCCGCGGCGTGTCGTTCCTGTGGCTGCCGGACATCTCGCTGCGTGATCCGTACTACATCATTCCGCTCGTCATGGGCGCATCGATGTTCCTGCTCTCGTGGATCGGCATGAAGGCTGCGCCGCCGAATCCGCAGGCGAAGGTCATGAGCTACATGATGCCGGCGATGTTTACGATGATGTTCCTGAATTTCGCATCGGGGTTGAATCTGTATTACGCGGTGCAGAACATCGCGGCGCTGCCGCAGCAGATCGTGCTGTCGCGCGAGCGTGCGAAGTCGGGCGTCAAAGCGCCCGATCCCGGACGCGGAAAAAAATGAGATCGGCCGGGTGAAAGTCACCTACATCGGCCACGCCACCCTGCTCCTGGAGCTGGGGGGCGCCACCATTCTCACCGATCCCAACTTCGATCCGAAGCTGGGCCGGCTGCTTCCGCGAGTCTCGGCGCCCGGTATCGCGCTCGACAAGTTGCCGTCGCTCGACGCGCTGCTGCTCACGCACGCGCACGCTGATCACCTGTCGTTCGAGTCGCTCGAGCGATTGTCGCGAAAGATTCCGCTCTTCGCGCCGCCGGTGATCGCGAAATGGCTTCGCCGTCTGGGGTTCGATCACGCCGTCGATATCGCGCCGGGTGGCTCGGTGCGCGTGAAGGACGTCGAAATTCACGCGGCGAGCGCCACACATCGCGGCAATCGTTACGGCTTCGACCGCTGGCGCAGCGACGCGAACATGTATTTGCTCGACGCCGGCGAAACGATCTTCTTCGCCGGCGACACGGCGTTGGTCGAAGATACACATCATCTGGTCGAGCGCGTGCTGTGGAAGAACGGGCGCGAGCTCGATCTCGCGCTCCTGCCGATCGGGTACGCGCCTTGGTGGAAGCCGGGATTTCGAAAGGGTCATCTGACGCACGAAGACGCGCTCACACTCTTCGAGCGTCTTCGTGCGAAAACGCTCGTGCCCTACCACTGGGGCACCTTCCGCCACGTGACGGCGACCGCGCACGACGCCATTCGCCGCCTGCGCGCGCGATTGGCGACGCACCACCTTGCGACCGCGGTCAAGATCATCGAGCCGGGTGAATCGCTGAGCATCGGCGCCGCCTGAACGGCCCGCGCATGTCCGCCATCGTCACCGACAACCCGTTCGATCTCTCCGACACGATCGTCGCCAACGCGACGGCGAGCGGCCGCGGCGCACTCGCGGTGATTCGCGTTTCCGGAAGGCGTGCGCACGACATCGCGCGCAACGCCGTCGAGCGGTGGCCGAACCTGCCACGCATCGCGACGCTCTCGCGAGTTCACGGCGCCGACGGCGTTCTCCTCGACGAGTCGATCGTCATTCGCTACGACGCACCGGCCTCGTTCACCGGCGAAGATGCTGTGGAAATCATCACCCACGGCGGATTGCTCGTGCCCGTGACGATCACGGGAGCGCTGATCGCACGCGGCGCTCGACTCGCGCGAGCCGGTGAATTCACGCGCCGCGCGTTGTTGAACGGCAAGCTCGACTTGCTGCAGGCGGAAGCGGTTGGTGATCTGATCTCGGCGACGTCGCGCGCGGCGCAGCAGGTGGCGCTCACGCAACTCGATGGTGGTTTGAGCCGGCGCATTCTGGCGCTGCGCGACGAGCTGGTCGGGCTCGAGGCGCTGATCGCGTACGACATCGATTTTCCTGAGGAAGACGACGGTCCTATTGCGCCGGCGCGCATAATCGCGGCAACCGATCGCGTCGTCGACGCATTGACCCGCTTGGCCGCGACCGTGCACACCGGTGAGCTCGTGCGCGAGGGAGCGCTCGTGGTTCTCGCCGGCGCGCCGAACGTCGGCAAGTCCTCGCTGTTCAACGCACTCCTCGGCGAACGGCGGGCGATCGTGACCGATGTTCCCGGCACGACGCGCGATGCGATCGAGGCGGTCATCGACACGCCGCGCTTGCCGCTGCGGCTCGTCGATACGGCAGGCATGCGCGAGGCGGTGGATCCGGTGGAGCGTCTCGGCGTCGAAGTCAGCACCTCATACATCGCGCGCGCGGCGGTGGTGCTGGCTTGCGGAGACGACGAGCAGTCGCTGCGCGACATCCAACGAGCGCTTGCCGAGCGAACTGAGCGCGACGATACGCCGGTCGTGATGGTTCGCACGAAAAGCGATCTCTTGCGCCCGGGCGAGACGATCGGCGGCGGATACGAAATCGGCGAGCGCCCGTTGGTCGCGGTTAGCGCCGAAACCGGCGAAGGTTTGACCGAGCTGATCGACGTCGCCGCGTCGCTTGCCGCGCACGGGGCAGAGACCGCTACGCCGGATGCACCGATCCTGACGAACGAACGTCACGCGTTTGCGATTCGTGCGGCGCTCGACGAAGTACGCGCGTTTCGCGATCGGTGGACGAACGATGACGTGCCCGCGCCGGTTGCGGCGGTTCACCTGCGCGCGGCGGTCGGTGCGTTAGAAGATTTGATTGGCGTCGTCGACGTCGAGGACGTGCTCGACGAAGTCTTTCGGAGGTTCTGTGTCGGGAAATGACGCGAGGCCGCGCTAGGCGGTCATTGCCGCCATGTGGCCGAGTGCGGTGATTTCGCGCGCGTTGGCGCGGAGAGCCCAGGCCAGTCCGTTCGCCGCGATCGCCGGCTCACACATGCGCGCGCCCAGGTAATACCCGGCGCGTTCGGGCAAGACGTAATGATCGACGGTGCGCGCCTCGTCGCTCATGCCGCCCGACAGATAGCGAAGGCGCAGGCCCAAGCCTGACTGATCGAGATCCGGCGAGATCGCTTTCGACATCACCGACTCGAGCTGCCTGACGTCGGCGTACTGCCGACGCTCGTACCCGAAGTATTCCCACGCCGCGTGTCCGGGGCTGATCGTGCGCGCGACGTTCACCGCGAGCCCTTCGTTGACCAGCAGCTCGCGTAGCGTGGCCCGCCGGCCGGTGTCCCAGTACGAGTAGTAACCGGCAGCCTGCTCGATGATCTCCTTCATCTCGCTGCGGCTCGTCGGCGACGTGTAGCGCACGACGTGCGCAATCTCGTGCGCGAGCCACAGAGGAACGAGCTCCGGATCGAGGCCCAAGCCTTCGGTCTGTGGATTGGTTTGTCCGGTGAAGTGCTCGAGGCAGACGAACGCGATGCCGCGGCCGTCGACGACGAGCTCACCCGCGTTCGCGGCGCCGACGCCGACCATGATCACGACGTCGACGTCACAATCCATCGCAAGCAATTCCCGGCACTGCTGCTCGGTGTTGCGCGCGAGCGATACGATGTCCGTGCGCTCGAGCATGGTACGCAGATCCGCGCGATTCGCGTTGACAGTCGAGCGCGCGATGTCCGTGAAATGCGGACTGTCGGGATCGATGACGTAGTTGTGCCAGTACGACTCGAGGAGCTTGCGGTGGCTGGCGAAGTAGCGCTGGTAGGCGGCGAGTCGGTCGGTGCTATCGAGAACGGTGAAGAAGTCTGGCAGCAGGTTGATCAGCATCTCGACCGGGCGCGGGGAGGGCGTCGCGACACGAATTCCGTGTTACTCGGACGCGCGAATGATAGTAAGCGGCTGATACCCCAACAAGTAGAACATGCGACCAAACGACGACTCATTCGGCAAATGGCACAGTTTTTCCCTTCTACGTCATTCCGGGAGGCGGGGATAGCGGAAGTGGAAGAGGAGATGCACCGATGACGACGCTACAGCAAGTTGAACTCCAGTGCCCCATTTGCGAGACGCGATTCCGCTCGCAGACGGTGGTGTCGACGAATTCGTTCGGTGGTAAGCGCACCGACTTTCATGAGCGCGCGGCCGGCACGCAGCCGCTGCCCTATCTCATTCACACGTGCAATCGCTGCGGCTATTCGGGCTCCGATCGCGACTTCACGGATGAGACTGAAGTCTCCACGGGGCTGAAGGAGCGCGTGTGGAATGAGCTCGCGCCGTGTGTGACGTGCGGCACACTCACGGGCTCCGAGAAGTACGAAGCCGCCGCGAAGGTCGCGGAGTGGCAGGGGATGGAAGCGCGACATGTCGCGGATCTGCTGCTGCGCGCCGCGTGGTGCTGTGTGGATGAAGGGGACATCGAAGCGGAGCGGTTCTTCCGGCGGAAGGCCGGCTGGAAATTCGAAGAGGCGCTCGGAAGCTTCGACGGGGTGGCGCGCGACGAGCGAGCGGTGCTGACGTATCTCGTCGGCGAACTGTGGAGGCGAGTGGGGGACACGAAGCTCGCAAGCGCCTGGTTCAATCGGGTGGTCTCCGAAATCGTGGATCCGCAGACGCAGCAGTGGGTCATCGACGCGGCGCGACAGCAGCGGGATTGTCCGCGGGAGTGGTTCGGGTAGGGCTGGGCGGTGGGCGCTGGGCGTTGGGCGAAACGGCAAAGGCGACGGAGAAGATTCCGTCGCCTTTTGATTTCACGCCCACCGCCCAGCGCCCATCGCTCACCGCGTTCCGAACAACCGGTCTCCCGCGTCGCCGAGTCCCGGCAGTATGTACCCATGCTCGTTCAACTCGCGGTCCAACGCCGCGCAGTAGATCATCACGTCGGGATGCACACCGGCCAGCCGCTTCACTCCTTCGGGTGCCGCGACCAGACACATGAAGCGAATGCGCGTCGCGCCCGCGCGCTTGAGTGAGCTCACCGCGGCGGCGGCGCTGCCGCCAGTCGCCAGCATCGGGTCGAGCACAAAGAAATCGCGCTCGGATGCATCGCTCGGCACCTTGAAGTAGTAGTCCACCGGCTCGAGCGTGTCATGATCTCGATAGAGACCAATGTGCCCCACGCGCGCACCAGGCATGATGCGATACACGCCTTCGACCATCCCGAGACCGGCGCGAAGAATGGGAACGAGCGTGAGCTTCTTGCCGCTGACGCGATGTCCAACCGTTCGCTCGAGCGGCGTCTCGACCACCGCGTCTTCGACCGCGAGATCGCTCGTCGCCTCGTACGCCATGAGCATCGCGATCTCGTCGACGAGCTCCTTGAAGATCTTGGTCGGCGTCTCGCGATCGCGCAGAATGCTCAGCTTGTGCTGCACGAGCGGGTGCGAGACGATGCGCAGGGTCGGAAATGCGGGGGTGGTGTCCATGGCGCGCAAACTACTAATTTCGCGACCATGACAGAATCCCACGCATCCGGCGGTACGATGTCGCTGGCGCCGGTGTAGGCGCCGCGCCGCGCGGATGCGTCCACGACGACGAGCGAACTGGTGGCAGCTTGGCTGGTTGCTGGGCGCGCTCATGGTGGGCGCGTGGGTCGTATCGCTGGCCGGCGTCATCGTCTGGGAGCGCCGCGACGCCGCGCAGCCTTCGTCGGCGATCGTCGTCCTCGGCGCGGCGCAGTATGTTGGCCGGCCGTCGCCGGTGTTGCGTGCGCGGCTGGATCACGCGATCGATTTGTGGCGTCGCGGCCTGGCACCGAAGATCATCTTCACCGGCGGCTTCGGCGATCGCGATACGACGAGTGAGGCGGCGGTCGGCCAGCGCTACGCGATAGAGCATGGTGTGCCGGCGCGCGCGATCATGATCGAGAATTCCGGCCGAACGACGTCGGCATCGCTCGAACATGTCGCGTCACTCATGGACGCCGAGCCCACGCGCGACGTCATCCTCGTGAGTGATCCGTTCCACATGCTGCGCCTATCGATTCTCGCGCGCCGGTTGGGACTCATTCCGCACACATCGCCGACGCGAACCAGCCCCATCTCGATGAATCGCCGCGAAGCGTGGAAGTACACGCTGGCCGAATCGATCAAGGTGCCGATCGCGTTTCTGCTGCAGCGTCGGGAGCCGTAGCGCCGGGACCCGTAGCGCCGGGACCCGTAGCGCCGGGACCCGTAGCGCCGGCGACCTCGCCGCGTATCGCACGAGCCAGCCATTCCCAGTAGGCCCCTCCACCAACACCGGCGACATCGTTGTGTCCAGCGCCGTGCACGATCAACAACTCGCCCGGGCACGCGGCCGCGGCAAACACTTCGCGGCCCATGCGCACGGGGATGATGAGGTCGGCGTCGCCGTGCGCGACGTACACCGGCGCGCAAAGACCGCGGACGCGCGCAATTGTATCGAAGTGTACGCGAGATACGGCACCCCAAAACAGCGTCAATCCAGGAAGAAACATGCGTGCCGCCATGTCGCGCGCCGTCGAGAATGGGCTCTGCAACACGAGGGAATGCGGCATCTCGACCGCGGCAAGCTCTGCCGCGATCGCGCTGCCGAGCGAGTGGCCGAAGAAAACCATGCGGGACGGGGGAACGCCGAGCGTCTCGCGGGCGTAGTCGAATGCGGCGCGTGCATCGACGGCGGACGTGGCGTACGAGGGAAATGGCCGGAGGCCGTCGTATCCACGGTACTCGGGAAGAATGACGCACGCGCCGGTGCGGCGGGCGACCTCGGTCGCCCACGGCACGAACCAGCGCGCGAGATCGGCATTGCCGTGAAACGCGAGTAGTACGGTGCGCGCGGAACGACAATCACCGACGACGTAGGCGAATAAGGAAACGCCGTCCGACGCGCGGTAGTCCACGCGCGTCGCGTCGACATGTGTTTCAGGCGGGTGCGCCGGCGGCTGAAACACGATGCGCTCCTGGATTCGCCAGAGCATCGCGAGCAGTCCAACGTACAGCAGCATCAAGCCGCAGGCGACGAGAACGAGAACGGAGGTCACGCGTGTTCGAGCCGATGTCCTGGCGACAGGGTTCCAGTGCATTCCGGGCGAGTGCAATTTAGAGCGATGCGCATTCCGATCGAAACATTCCGATTGTCGAACGGGCTCTTCGTCACGCTGTCGGAGGACCACACCGCCCCGCTCGTGGCGGTAAATCTGTGGTACCATGTCGGCTCGGCGAACGAGCCCGAAGGCCGCACCGGCTTTGCGCATCTCTTCGAGCACATGCTGTTTCAAGGATCGGCGGACGTCGAGGCGAACGAACACTTCGAGCTCGTACAGCGCGCCGGCGGCACGCTGAACGGATCGACGTGGCTCGAGCGCACGAACTACTATGAGACGCTGCCGTCGAATCAACTGGAGCTGGCGCTGTGGCTCGAGGCGAATCGCATGGGCAAGCTCCTGCCGGCGATGACGCAGCAAAAGCTCGATACCCAGCGCGACGTCGTGATGAACGAACGGCGTTGGACGATGGACAATCAGCCGTACGGCAGTTGGATGGAAAAATTGCCGGCGCTCGCATTTCCTTCCGAGCATCCGTTCCATCACTCGCTGATGGGATCGATGGAGGATCTCACCGCGGCGAGCCTTACCGACGTCGCGCAGTTCTTCGCGACGTACTACACGCCCGACAATGCAGTGCTGTCGATCGCCGGCGATTTCGATCCCCGCGAAGCGCGGCGACTGATCGAAAAGCACTTCGGCGACATCCCCGCCGGCACGAATCGGCCGCCGCTGCCGGACATGTCGCTGCCGCCCGTGTTCGGACAGTGGAAGCGCGAAGTCGTCCCCGACGATGTGATGCTGCCGCGTCTGTTCATGGCCTTCCGCTCGCCGGTGTTCGGCAGCGACGACTACTATGCAGCCAGCGTTGCCGGTGCCGTGCTCGGTCTTCGCAACGGCAGTCGTCTACGCCGCCGGCTGGTGCGCGAACGACAAGTCGCCGCCGACGCGTCTGCGTTCACGTATGATCTGTCGAAGGGCGCCGATCTCTTCGTCGTCGACGTCACCGCGCGCCCCAACATCAGCGCGGAGCAGCTCGAGCAGGAAGTTGCGTACGAGATCGACACACTCGTGCGAGACGGCGTGACGGACGACGAAGTCCAGCGGGCGATCGCGGTCATTCAAACGATGTTCGTTGCCGGTATTCAAGAGGCCTCGGAGCGCGCCGACCGGTTGTCGATGTTCGCGACCTATTTCGGCGATCCGGAGCGCATCAACACCGAGGTGGGATTGTATCGCGCGGTCACGACCGACGGTGTCAACGAATTCGTGCGTGCGCGGCTCGACGAGAACAACCGCGCGAGCCTGCTCTATGTCCCGCGCGAAGAACGACCGGGTGAGCTCGTCGGCAGCGGCGCCGCAAGCGAGGCCAAATGACCGCGCCGGCAACGAGTAAGTCGCCGCGACCGGTTCCGGGACCGCCCGGCGAATATCACTTCCCTCGCTTTCATCGGCGGAAACTCGCGAACGGACTCGATCTCGTCGTCGCGCCCGTAACGAAGCTGCCGCTCGCGACGGTCGTGGTGCTCGTCGACGCCGGCTCCGTCTGCGATCCCGCTGGACGCGAAGGCACGGCGCAACTCACCGCCAAACTCCTGCTCGAGGGAACCGAGCGCAGCGAAGGCGCGGAGCTCATCGAGCGCTTCGAGTCGCTCGGCGCGTCGGTCGATGCGTCGGCTGATTGGGACGCCGCCGCCGTCACCATGACGGCGCTTGCCGAGCACCTGCCCGCCGCGTTCGACTTACTCGGCGAGGTCGTGCGAACGCCCGCGTTTCGTGTGCGCGAAGTCGAGCGACTCAAGGCCGAGCGGTTGGCGGAGCTGCTGCAGTTGCGCGCGGAGCCGCGCGGACTCGCCGACGAATTATTCTCACGCTTTCTGTACGTGCCGACTTCTCGCTACGCACGACCCGATGGCGGCGACGAAAAAAGCGTGGATGCCGTCGAGCGCGAGCACATCGTCGCGTTTTACGAGTCGCGATTCGTTCCGGCGGCAACGACGGTCATCGTCACGGGCGACATCACGGTGGACCGCGCCGAAGAGCTCACGCGACGCGCGCTCGGCGACTGGAGCGGTGGCGAGCGCGTGCGAATCGTGGCGGACGATCTTCCGGGGCATCGCGAGCGCGCGGTGCATCTCATCGCCAAAAGCGATGCGCCGCAATCCGAGCTGCGAATCGGTCACGTCGGTATTCCTCGCAATCACCCGGACTTCTTTCCGACGAACGTGATGAACGCCGTGCTTGGCGGCTTGTTCAACTCGCGCATCAACCTGAATCTGCGCGAAGCGCACGGATACACATACGGCGCGTTCTCGGGGTTCGACTGGCGTCGCCAAGCAGGTCCGTTTGTGGTGCACACCGCTGTGAAGTCCGACATCACACACGAAGCGGCGAAGGAGATTCTGCTCGAGATCAACCGCATTCGCGCGGCGCCGGTGAGCGACGACGAACTGTCATTGGCAACCAGCTATCTCGAAGGCGTTTTTCCCATTCGCTTCGAAACGACCGCCGCGATCGCGGCCGCGCTGTCGGTGCTCGTCATTCACGGATTGCCGGAAGACTACTACGACCGCTATCGCGAACGCGTGCGATCGATGACAACCGACCAGATCCTCCGCGCGGCACAGACGTATCTGCATCCCGACGCACTGCAAATGGTCGTGGTCGGCGATCCATCGAGCGTGCGTCTATCGCTCGAAAAAATGCAGTTCGGACCGCTGACGGTGTACGACGCATCGGGACAGCCCGTCGCATGACCGACGAAATCGAGCCCGGCAAGATCAGCAGCGTGCGGCTACACACGGGAAAGATCATCACGCTCGACCGCGACACCGTTCGATTCCCGAACGGCACGATCGGCGAGCTGGACATGGTGAGGCATCCAGGCGCGAGCGCGGTCGTCCCGTTTCTGAGCGACGCTGCCGGGGATGATCCGCAAATCCTGTTGATCAAGCAGTACCGCTACGCCGCGGATGGGTACGTCTACGAGATTCCCGCCGGACGGTTGGATCCGGGAGAAGATCCGAAGGCGTGCGCCGTTCGCGAGCTCAAGGAAGAAACGGGCTGTACGGCGCAGACGGTCGAGTTCCTCACGACCATCTTTACGACGCCGGGCTTTACCGATGAGAAGATCCACCTCTTCCTCGCCAGCGGGCTCCAGCATGGCGAGACCAGTCATGAAGCCGACGAGTTCATGACGATGGAGACGATGACCCTTTCGCGCGCGCTCCAGTTGATCAAGGAAGGCCAGATCAAGGACGCGAAGACGGCATTGGGCATCCTGTTCGCCGCCGGGTTCCGCGCCGGCCGGTAGAAGCACTAGCAACCTCGAGCATTGGACGGCGTGTCGAACTGGAGACAGCGGTAGACAGTTGTCTCCCGCCGGTGTCGCCATTTTGAGACACCCGCCCCTGTCGCGCCGAATGCTAGAGAGTGCCTAAAACATTCACCAACAAGCACTTAACGCTATTGGATCGCCGGCGTCTAATAGGGCATACGATCTGCTTTTTCACGGCCCGGGGACTGGAAGGCGGCACGCCGAATCCTTCTGACTCGTCCCAGCGTTTTCCTTTTTGTAGTGCCAAGGGGGCACCGGCTATCATGGCTGAGCTCGCAATGAAGCGCGCAGCGTTGCCTGGTTCGGCGACGCGAGAGAGGCTCCGTTCGCAGGATGACGCGACGGTGGTCGCTGCCTTCCTCGGCGGTGAAGAGCGCGCATTTCAGGAACTCGTAGAGCGCTATCAAACGCGCCTCGTGAACTTCATATACCGCACGATCGGCGATCGCGAAAAGGCCGAGGATCTCGTGCAGGAAGTCTTCATTCGCGTCTACCGGCATATTCACCGATTCGATCGGACGAAGAAATTCTCGACGTGGGTCTACACGATCGCATCCAACCTTGCGAAGAACGAGCTGCGCAATCGCTCGCGCAATCCGCTCGTTTTGTTCCAGACGATCAGGGCGAACTGGGACGACGAGGACCGTCCTCTGCAGTTCGAGGATTCGTCGTCGCGACCGGATGACATGTACCGCAAGCGTCATCTCCGCGAGCTCGTCGAAGACACGGTGGCCAAGCTGCCGGAGCATCATCGCCAGGTTTTCGTGCTGCGTGAGCTCGAGGGCAAGTCATACGAAGAGATCGCCGAGATCACGGACTGCAACCTCGGCACGGTGAAGTCGCGGTTGAACCGGGCGCGGAACGCATTTGCCTCGATCATCGAGCCGAAGATCGACTGAATCGGTAGTCATCGTCGGGGGTAGCGAGGGGGTAGCGAGGGGGGGCTGCGGCTGACGCCGGCAGCTCCCCCTTTTCGTTGTCGGGTCCCGGTCGCCGATTCCCACGCAACCCCTCCAACCCCTCCCGCCACGCGGCCCTAACGCATATTCTGGAACCGCATCTACGACACCGGGTACGGAAGGGCGAACGAATCACCCACCGTTGTGAGCTGACTGATGGACTGTCGTGAGTTTCGGAACAAACACGTTGCATTCGTGGACGACCTGCTGCCTGTGGTCGAGATGGAAGCCATGCGGCGACACGTGATGGTTTGTTCCGGTTGTTCGCGACAGGACGTGCGGGTTCGGCGCAGCTTGCTGCTGGTGCACAATCTTCCGCCGATCGAGACGTCGCCCGATTTCATGGCGCGGTTGAACGCGCGCCTCGCGGAGCTCGGACCGATTTCGCGGACCGACGTCGTGCAATCGCGGCCCAGTTACACATCGATCGCCGCGGTCGCCGCGCTTGCCGCGAGCTTGGTTGCGGTTGCGTACATGACGGTCGAGACGACGCGCTACTTCGCGCCGAGCGATAGCGTAGGCATTGCGACGGCGTTTACGGGTGCGCAGGATCCGATGCCGGGCACGGCGTCGATGGCCAATGCCGCGCTCGCATCCGTGCCGACTGGCATTCCCGTCTGGCCCGCGGTCTGGATGGTTGGTCAGGCGCCGATGCGCTTTGCGAGCATGGAGACGCGCGACACGGAGTTGGGACGCTAGAGCGTCCATAGGGCGAAAGACCGCCGGCCGCGAGCCGGCTTTTTTGTGTGAATCGACGCGCGAAAGCCTATATTCAGCGCCATGTCGCCCGTCTCCGACGCCAAGGTTCTGCGCACCGCAATCAAGGAGCGCGCCTTCGCGCCGGCGTACTACTTCTTTGGCGAAGACGATTACCTGAAAGACGAAGAAGTGAAGCGCGTGCTCGCCGTCGCGGTCGATGCCGCGACGCGCGACTTCAACTTCGAGACGCTTCGCGGCAGCGACGTCGATGCCGAAACGCTGGGCTCCGTGCTGAGCACTCCGCCGATGATGGCGGACCGCCGCGTGGTGTGGCTTCGCGACGTCACCGCGCTGAAGAAGGACGCGCGCGCCATGCTGGACGGGTATCTCAAGCGGCCCGCGCCCGACCTCCTGCTGCTGATGGTCGCGCCGGCCGGCGTGAAAGTGGACAAGAAGCTCGCCGACATGTCGGTCGCGATCGAGTACGCACCGTTGAGCGGCGCACGCATTCCGAAGTGGATCGCATACTACGTCGAGCACGATCTCGGCGCGACGATCACCGAAGGCGCCGTCACGCTGTTGCAGGAAGCCGCGGGCACGGACCTGGCGCAGCTCAAGGTGGAGCTCGACAAGTTGATCAGCTACACCGGCGGCGGTCCGATCAACGAAGCGGCGGTGACGGCGGTCGTCGGCGTGCGCCCGGGTGAAACGATGGGCGACTTCCTCGACGCGGTCGCGCGGCGTGACGCGAAGTCGGCGTTGACGATGTTACCCGTCGTGTTGCAGCAACCGAAAGCGAGCGGCGTCACGACGGTGATGGCGCTCGCCGCGCAAACGCTCGTCATGGGTTGGGCGCAGGCGGCACGAGATCGCGGCACGCATCCCGCGCGGCTGAGCAGTGAGCTATTCGAGCTCTTGAAACAATCCGGATCGGTATACACGGGCCGATCATGGTCCGAGTTCGTGTCGACGTGTGCGCGGGAATCAGAGCGCTGGTCGCCGCGCGCGATCGACGACGCGCTGGACGCCCTCCTCAACGCGGACGCGATGCTCAAGGAGACGCGCCTGTCGTCGGAAGAACAGCTCCTCTCCAATCTCGTGCTCTCATTGTGCGGCGCGCCATCGCGTCGCCGCGCCGCCTGAACACCTGAACAGACGCATGCGTTTCGTCGTCCTCCTGTGTGCAGCCGCGTCGATCGCCGGCGCGCAAACATCCTCCGGCGCGGACGCGGTGTTCGCGCGCGCCAAACAGCTCGTGGTAAGCGGCAACGGCGCCGCCGGCCGCGTGCTCATCGACTCGGTACTGGCCGCGAACAATTCGGACAGCCCCGTGTACGCGGACGCGCTGTACTGGCGGGCCGCGCTCGCCGCGACGCCGCAGGACGCGGAGCGCGACTATCGCCGGCTCGTCGTCGAGTATCCGTTGGCATCGAAGACGGGGGATGCGCTGTTCCAGCTGGCGCAGCTCGAGACCGCGCGCGGCGATCGGATCTCAGCCTCCGAACATCTGCAGGAGTATCTCCTCGACAATCCGAAGGCCGCGGATCGACAGCGCGCGCACATGCAGCTGGTGCCGATGCTGTTCGATCTGAATCGGTTGCCGAGCGCGTGTTCGGCGCTGCGAAATGCGTTGAGCGAAGTACCACGGTCGGACGTTGAAAATCGAAACAAGCTCGAGTACTACTCACCGCGCTGCATCGCAAACGACGTGAGTCCGCGGGGCGCGGTGCCGATCGCGCCGCCGTCGGTCTCTTCTCCGTCGCGAGATACCGGGCGGCGAGAGCGGTCGGACGCGACAGCGAAGTTCACGCTCCAGGTGGCCGCCTACACGTCGCGCGCGGATGCCGAGGCGCTCGCGAAGCGGCTCAAGGCACGCAAGCTCGACGCGCGCGTGGTGCCGAGCGGGAAGTTGTATCGCGTGCGCATTGGCCGATATCCGACGCGCGCGGCCGCGGCCACCGAGCAGAAAGTGCTCAAAGAGAAAAAGATCACGACGTTCGTCACCGACATCGGCCGCGACGACAAGTGACGACGATGACGTCGCCGACGCCGCTCATGCAGCAGTATCGCGAGATCAAGGGCCGCCACCAAAACGCGATCCTGTTTTTCCGCATGGGCGAGTTTTATGAGATGTTTTATGAGGATGCTGAAACAGCCTCCCGCGTCCTCGGTCTCACGCTGACGTCGCGGAACAACGGCGGCGCATCCGACGTGCCGCTCGCGGGCGTGCCGGTGAAGGCAGCGGGCGACTACGTCCGCCGGCTCGTGCAGCAAGGCTTTCGTGTCGCCATCTGCGAGCAGGTCGAAGATCCGAAAGTCGCGAAAGGCGTGGTGAGACGAGAAGTCATCGAGACGGTGACCCCGGGCGCGGCGTTCTCGGATGATTTGCTGGATGGGGCGCGGAACAACTTCGTGGTGGCGTTGAAGTCGGCGATCGGTGATTTCGTCGGCGTTGCCGCAGCCGACATCTCGACGGGCGAGCTGCGGTTGATCCTCGCTCGCGCGATCGACATGGATGCACTGATGGCGCGCCTCTCGCCGCGCGAAATCCTCGTCTCAACCGACTCGCGACTCCCGATTCCCGATTACCGGCAAGACGCTCTCGTCACGGAACGAGACGCGTGGGAATTCGACGAACCTCTCGCGCGCGAAGATCTCACGCGCCAATACGGCGTGCTGTCGCTCGACGGACTCGGTCTCGCCGCGGACGACACGCTCGTCGTGGGGGCGGCAGGTGCGTTGCTGCGCTACCTGCGCGAGCTGCAGCCGAGCGGGGTGCCGCAACTCGCGCGCCCGATCGTCGAGCGGCCTGGCGGCGTGATGCCGCTCGATGAAATGACACGGCGCAATCTCGAGCTGGTGGAATCCCTGCGCGGCGGCGGAACGGAAGGAACGCTCCTGTCGGTGCTCGATCGCACCGCGACGCCGATGGGAGCGCGTTTGCTGCGGCAATGGATTCTCGCGCCGCTCACCGAGCGTACCTCGATCGAGTCGCGTCTGGATGCCGTCTCGACGTTCGCCGGCACCGTCATCGCGTGCCAGGCGCTGCGCGACGCCATCGACGACGTGCGCGACATCGAGCGACTTGGCGCGAAGGCGGCCGCCGGACGCAGCACGCCGCGCGAGCTCCGCGCGCTGGGCGACTCGCTGTGTGCGTTACCCGCGGTGGCCGATACGCTGCATCGCGTCGCGGCAAGCGGACGTCTCGCCGACATTCTCGAGCGATGGGACGATGCGGCAGAATTGGCGTCGCGTATTTGTTCGACGCTCGTCGAGCGCCCGCCGATCGCGATTGGCGAGGATGCAGTGATCGCCCGCGGCTTCGACGCCGACCTCGACGCATTGTGCGACTTGCGCGACGGCGGGAAGGATGCGATCGCACGCATTCAGGCCGATGAGCGCACACGCACCGGTATCGCATCGCTCAAAGTCGGCTTCAACAAAGTGTTCGGCTACTACATCGAAGTCACGAACTCGAACCTGCATCTCGTGCCGCCGGACTTTCAGCGGCGGCAGACGATCACGTCAGGCGAGCGATTCGTGACGCCGGCGCTCAAGGAGTACGAGGAGCGCGTGCTGACCGCGGCGGAGCGGATCGAATCGCGCGAGCGCGAGCTCTTCGACGCCGTGCGATCCGCGGCGGGGAAGGAGATTGCTCGGCTCCAGCAGATCGCGCGCGCGATCGCCGAGCTCGACGTGTTGAGCACGTTGGCGGATGTGGCGGCGCGTGAAGGCTACGTGCGCCCGGTGATCAGCGATGAATTTGCGCTCGAGATCACGGCGGGGCGGCATCCCGTGGTCGAGCGCATGATGCCGCGCGACAAGTTCATCCCGAATGATCTTTCGCTCACCGACGACGCGCGGATGATCATCCTCACCGGCCCGAACATGGCCGGCAAGTCCACCGTGCTGCGACAGATCGGATTGATCGTGCTGATGGCGCAGATCGGCAGCTTCGTGCCGGCGAGCGCGGCCACGATCGGCGTGTGCGACCGCATCTTCACGCGCGTCGGCGCGAGCGACAATCTCGTACGCGGCCAATCGACGTTCATGGTCGAGATGAGCGAGACGAGCGCGATCCTGCACACGGCGACGAAGCGCAGTCTAGTGTTGCTCGACGAGATCGGCCGCGGCACGGCGACGTACGACGGTGTGTCGATCGCCTGGGCGGTGACGGAACACCTGCACGACGGCGTCGGCTGCAAAACCGTGTTCGCGACGCACTATCATGAGCTTACCCAACTCTCCGACGAATTAGTATCACTTCGTAACTATAACGTCGCGGTTCGCGAAGTCGGAGATCAGATTCTGTTTCTGCATCGATTGCAGGCGGGCGGGGCCGACCGATCGTACGGAATCGAGGTGGGCCGCCTTGCCGGACTCCCGCGCGGCGTCATCGAGCGGGCGCGAGAGATTCTGGCGGTGCTGGAGGGCGAGCATCTGGTGGGGAAACGCGAAACGGGCATTCGGAACCGCGCAAACCCGCCGGCGCCCTCGGACCAACTCGGCCTGTTCGCGGCACCGCATCCTGTTGTCGAACGGCTGGCATCGCTCGACGTCAATATGATCACGCCAATCGACGCGCTGACGATTCTCGCGCGCCTGGCGGACGAGGCGAAGCGTTCGCGCTGAGCGTCGGGGGCGGGATAGATTTCCCGCTATGATGCGATGGGCCGTTCTCTCCCTGCTGAGCGTGACGATGGCATGCAAGCGCGACCAACATCGCCCATCGCCCAGCACGCAACGCCCAGCGCCCGACGAGCTTCCCGCCCTCGTTGCGTCCGGGCTGCCGTTCAAGTATCCGGCGGCGCTCTACGCGCGAAAGGTGCAGGGCAATGTGACGCTCAAGCTGTTCATCGATCGCGACGGTCGTGTGTCCGCCGACTCGACGCGCGTCGAGGAGCCGAGTGGATTTCCGGCGCTCGACAGCGCGGCGTTGCGCGGAGCGAGCGAGTTGCGATTCGTGCCGGCCAAGCTGCACGGAGAGGCGGTGCCGGTCACGGTGCTCTTTCCGGTGTTTTTCCGCCATCCCGAGGCGCGGCCATTGCCGGGCGACACGATCCTAAACCAATGACACCACCCCGCAATCTCACGCCCTTTGACGACGTCAACGACCTGATTGGCTGGACGCCGCTCATTCGATTGACGCGCGTTACACGCGGCATTCGCACGCCTGTCTATGCGAAGGCGGAGATCTTCAATCCCGGCGGCTCGATCAAGGATCGCATCGGCGCGCCGATCATCGCGCAGGCGGAGGTCGAGGGGCGGCTCAAGCCGGGCGGTACGATTGTCGAAGGCACGAGCGGCAACACGGGCATCGGGCTCGCGCTCGCGGCGCGCGCGAAGGGCTACAAGTGCATCTTCACGATGCCCGACAAGATGTCGCAGGAGAAAGTGCGGCTGCTCAAGGCGTTCGGCGCCGAGGTGATCGTGACGCCGACGGCGGTACCGCCGGATCATCCCGACAACTACGTGATGATGGCGAAGCGCATCGCGCACGAGACGCCGAACGCGATTCTCGCCAACCAGTTTTACAACGACGCGAATCCGCGCGCGCACTACGAGACGACCGGTCCCGAAATCTGGGAGCAGACCAAGGGCAAAGTGACGCACTTCGTCTACGCGGCGGGCACCGGGGGTACCATCACCGGCGTCGGACGGTATTTAAAAGAGAAGAATTCAAGAATTCAAATCATCGCCGGCGATCCGGTCGGGTCGATCCTGGCCGAGATGTGGCGCACGAAGGGCGAAGGAAAGCCGGAGGGCGTCCCCTACAAGGTCGAGGGGATTGGCCAGGACAAGATTCCCGGGACGCTCGACATGGGCGTGATCGACGACTTCATGACGGTGAGCGACAAGGAGTCGTTCGCGATGGCGCGCCGGCTGACGCGCGAGGAAGGATTGTTCGTCGGCGGATCGAGCGGATTGATCGTGCACGTGGCGCTGCACGTCGCGCGGCGGCTCGACGATCCGAACGCGCTCGTCGTGGCGCCGCTGCCGGATACGGGCGAGCGGTATCTCTCGAAGCTCTACAACGACGAGTGGATGCGAGAAAATCAGTTGCTCGAGGCCGATCGCACGACGTTGTCGATGCTTCTCGAGCACAAGTCACGCGGCGACGGTGACACGCCGGTGATCGTGAGTGTCGCGCCTGGGACGACCGTCCGTCAGGCGCTCCGACTGATGTCGCTGCACAATGTGTCGCAGCTGCCCGTCATGGACGGCACGAATTGCGTGGGCTCGGTGAGCGACTGGTCGTTGTCGGCCAAGAGTCTCGATGACACGAAACTGCTCGACGCGACGGTGAGCCAGATCATGGACGCGCCTTTCCCGGTGGTCGAAGTTGGGCAGCCGGTCGACGCGGTCGCCAAGTTGCTCTCGAAGTCGAATCCCGCGGTGCTCGTGCGCTCGAATGGCGCGGTGCAGGGTATCGTGACGCGGTCGGACATGCTCAACTACCTGATGGCGAGATGATCTTTACTAGCTTTACAAGCGGAACTCCGACCGGAGGTGCGCAGCGCCGAAGGGAGGAGCAACTGAGCTCACCAAGCGGAACTCCGACCGGAGGTGCGCAGCGCCGAAGGGAGGAGCAACTGAGCTCACCAAGCGGAACTCCGACCGGAGGTGCGCAGCGCCGAAGGGAGGAGCAACTGAGCTCACCAAGCGGAACTCCGACCGGAG
>DATNEW010000038.1 GCA_035606695.1 Gemmatimonadaceae bacterium | reverse complement strand
TATGCGAGTATTTGCACTGCTGCCGACGGTCTTTGCCGGCGCGTTGGCGACGTCGGTTTCGGCACAGATGCCGGGCGCCGTTCGAATTGCGTCCGCGCCCACGGTCTATCGCAAGCTCGAGGATCCACGCGCGGTGATCGGCGTGACGACGAACGCCGGCGCCACGAATCGTGACACGCTCGGGGTGCTCGTCAGCGCCGTGCGCGACGGAAGTCCGGCGGAGAAGGCCGGCATTCAGGAGGGAGATCGCATTGCGTCGATCAACGGCGTGAGCCTCAAGCTCGCCGCGGCCGACGTCGGCGATTACGAGATGGCGGACGCCATGAGCCGCCGTCTCTCGCGCGAGATCGGAAAGCTCCATCCGGGCGACGAGGTGGACCTGCGCGTCGTGTCGGGCGGCCAGACCAAGTCGGTGAAGGTGAAGACGATATCGTCGGAGGACCTGCGGCAAGCATACATCCGCCGGGCCGACGACGAGCGCGCGACGCTCGGTCTTCAGATCGCGACGACCGGCACCTCTCGCGACTCGATCGGCGTGCTCGTGCTCGGCGTCGACGACAACAGTCCGGCGGCGAAGGCGGGGATCGAAGAGGGAAGCCGCATCGCGTCGATCAACGGCGTCGATCTTCGGGCGAGCCGGACGCGCAACGAAGACGAGGGCTTCTATGCCTTCAGCTCGACGAACACCGGGCGTCTCGAGCGCGAGCTCAACAAGGTCAAGCCGGGCGACGACGTGGAGCTTCGCCTCTACTTCAACGGACAATACAAGAACTTGAAAGTAAAGACGGTGCGCGCCAGCGATCTCCCGCGCCACGGGCGGACGATGGTGATCACGCGCGACGACAGCTATCCGTCGATGATGCCGCTGATGGGACGCGTCGAGCTGCAGAACGAAATTCCGAACGTCGGGCGGCTGCTCGACCAGGTCGGGCGTGGCTTCGCGCGAATCGGCGGAGGGCGGGTCGAGTGGTGAAGGGTTAGAACTCCACCTGCGCACCCAACTCGACGACGCGGTTGGGCGGAATACCGAAGAACTCCGTCGCCGAGCGCGCGTTGCGCGACATCACCACGAAGAGCTTTTTCCGCCACCGCCACATGCGGGGTACCACCACGTCGTCCGGCGCGCGCCGCGTGCCCGGACGACGTTCGCCCGTGGCGAGAATGATCCGCTCGCGCCCAAGATAGAACGTCGTCTCGTTTGGCTTGGCCTTGATCCCCGCCTCGCGCGCGCGATGCAGGATCTCCGGCACGTTCGGCGTCTCCATGAAGCCGTAGCGGGCCGTGACGCGGAAGAATCCGTGCTCGAGTCCTTCCGTCGTCACGCGGTCGTTCGACTTGATCTCGGGAATGTCCGCGGTCACGACCGACATCAGAATCACTTGCTCGTGCAGGACCTTGTTGTGCTTGAGATGATGCAGCAACACCACGGGCACCCCGTCGTTCGATGACGTCATGAACACCGCGGTGCCGGGTACGCGCGGCGGTTTCTTCCGCGCGACGTCGCCCAGGAACAAGTCGAGCGGCAAGGCGCCGGCATGCAGCGCCTTGTTGAGCAGAATGCGGCCCTTCTTCCACGTGCTGAGCAGCGTATAGACGACGATCGCGATCGCGAGCGGCACCCAGCCGCCATATTCGATCTTGATGATGTTCGCCGAGAAGAGCGCGATGTCGATCGCGAAGAAGCCGACCGTGATCGGTATGACGTGCGCCAGCGACCAGTTCCATCGCGCGCGCGCGACCACCGAGAAGAGCAGAGAGGTAATCGCCATCGTCCCCGTGACGGCGATGCCATACGCGGCGCCCAGCCGCTCGGAGCTCTGGAACGCGATGACGAGCAGCAGACACCCGACCATCATCAGCTTGCTGACTTCGGGAATGAAGATCTGTCCCGATTCCGTGGCCGATGTGTGCAGAATGGTGACACGCGGCGAGTAGCCGAGCTGCACGGCCTGCTGCGTGAGCGAGAACGCGCCCGAGATCAACGCCTGGGACGCGATCACCGCGGCGAGCGTCGCGAGCACGACGAGCGGAAGGAGAATCGCGCGCGGCGCGAGCAGGAAGAACGGGTTCGACACCGCCGACGCGTCGCGCAGGAGCAGCGCGCCCTGCCCGAGATAGTTGACGAGGAGCGCCGGCAGCACGAGGCTGAACCAGGCGAAGCGGATCGGCCGCTTGCCGAAGTGGCCCATGTCCGCGTAGAGCGCTTCCGCGCCCGTCACCGCCAGCACCACGGCACCGAGGGCGAGAAAACCCACCCGGCCGTTGGCCATGAAGAACCGCACCCCGTGCCACGGGTTCAGCGCGAAGAGAATCCTCGGCTCGCGAACGATCTCGACGGCGCCGAGCACCGCGATCGTCACGAACCACAGCGACATGATGGGGCCGAACGCCGTGCCCACGCGGCCCGTTCCGAACCGCTGCACCGCGAACAGGATGAAGAGAATGATCGCGGCGAGCGTGACGACGGTGTACGGATTGAGCGCCGGCGCCACGACCTTGAGGCCTTCCACGGCGGAGAGCACCGACATCGCCGGAGTGATGATGCCGTCGCCGTACAGCAGCGCCGCGCCGAAGAGGCCGAGCGAGATGAGAATCACCCGCCGGCGGGTATCGCTGCTGCGGCGCTCCTGCTGAAGGATGAGCGCCATCAGCGCGAGAATGCCGCCTTCGCCGCGGTTGTCGGCGCGCATGATGAACGCGATGTACTTGACCGCGACGACGAGCACGAGCAGCCAGACGATCAAGGAGAGGACGCCGTAGACGTTCTCGATGTTCGGAACGAGGCCGCTCTTGGCCATGAAGCACTGCTGCAGCGCGTACAGCGGGCTGGTGCCGATGTCGCCGTAGACGATGCCGAGGGCAGTCAGCGACAGAAACGCGAGCCGCTTGCCGGTTGGATGCTGGTCGATGTGGTGCCGCTGAGGCGGCACCGCGGCGTGGAAACCGCTGGTGTTCGTAGCGTTGGCCGGAAGAACGCGAGCGGGTCCGGACTGCGAGGTCATGTCCACCCTTGCGGGTGGAGGCTCGCCTGACGAATCCGTGGCGCGACGTGGTTGTGCTTTCATCTAGGATACTGCGGGGTCGCCCCGCCTGGATTGCATGAGTGCCGGAAAGACGACAAGAGACGACCGCTACTGCTCCGGCGATACGCAGGAACAAGCAAAAAACGGGTCGCGGATGAGCTCCGCGACCCGTGTTGAACCTAGCGCTTTGTGTGCCCGCAATGGAGGGCGCGCGCGACTCCCGCCCTTCGAGCCGCTTACTTGGCGATGGCGTCGATCTCGTCGACGGCACGTTGGATGATCTCGCGAATGCGATTGATGCGATCCTTATCCGCTATATGTGCCGTAGCTGTCTTGTAGGTGGCGCGAGCAAGTCGCTGAAACGACTTGTTTAGCTCGGTCATCGGTTCGTCCGTAAAACCCTCCACGAACCGCGCGATCCGCTCGAAGATGTCGTCCACCGTCGTACTGTGCTCCGCCAGATGCTTCCGCCCCTCATCCGTGATCTCGTAGATCTTTTTCCCGCCATCCTCCGGCACCACGCGCGCGAAGCCCAGGTCCTCGAGCATCGTCAACGTCGGGTAGACAGTCCCCGGACTCGGCGCGTATGACCCGCCAAACCGACTCTCCAGGTCCTTGATGATCTCGTAGCCGTGCCGCGGCTTCTCCTCGAGCAGGCGCAGGATCACGTATTTGAGATCGCCCTGCTCGAAGAACCGCGCGGCGCGGCCGTGCCAGCGTCGCGGTCCCTCGCCCGCCCAGTCGCCAAAGCCGCCCCAGCGCCAGCGGCCGCGCGTGTCACAGTTGAAGCCGAAGAATGTCGGATCGCCGTGCATGTGCCACCTCGAAGATATATCGGAGTTGGGTCAACGATATAACGGGCGATATATCTTCGCAAGAGGCAGTAGCGGCTTTGCACATAAAAGCCCGTCTGCACATAAAACAGGCGGGCTGCACATAAAGTCCCTAGGAGTCCCAGCGGGCCGGGCCGTCACCGCCGGTCGGAGTCCTCCATGTATTTCATGAGCGTCGCCATGCTGATGTCGAGCGCCTTGGCCAGCTTCGCAATTGTGTCGAGTGAAACGGTCGTCACGCCGCGTTCGATCTCGCTCATGTAGGTGCGGCTGATTCCAGCGTCCGCCGCGAACGCTTCCTGAGAGACTTGTCGTTCTTCGCGGAGCCGCCGCACGGTTCGGCCAAACGCCTCGGGGTAGCGCATGTCCGAACGCTGGCGGGCTGACTCCGATAGCTCTACAATCTATCGGGAGCACAGTCTATTGGAGACATCGCTGGATGAGCCGCGCCTCCCTTTCCGTCGCGCTATTGACTACGTGTGTGACGGCGTGCGTGCCAACCTTGCCGCCGCCTGCCGCGCCACGCCCCTCGATGGACATTGCCGCGTCGTCAAACAAGACCTGGAATGCCGTTATCGACATTTTCGCGGCGAATAACATTCCGATTAAGACCATAGACCGCGCTTCGGGATTCATCGCGACCGATCCGCTGAATGTGCCGTACGCGTTGTCGGAGGCTACCGATCTCGCCAATTGCGGTCGAGCAGCCGACGGATCACGCGGCGTTCTCGAAAGCGTCGTTTACAACGTCTTGGTTCGGGGGGATAGCGCTCATTCTACCGTGCGAGTTACCGCGCAGTGGCGCGGCAACGTTTCTGGAATGTTCACCAACGCGCACGTGGACTGCTCGACGACCGGGAAGTGGGAATCGACGCTAGAGTCCCAAACTCGTGAGCTAGCTGAGAATCGTCTCGGAACGGCCGAACCACGAGCCGTCACCATGGAGTCAAAATGTGCGCAACAGGACGCGGCCATCGTCAGTCGTGATCGAACTGACGCGGAAGTGTATGCGCCAAATGCCGCACGGTCGGCCTGTGCGGTCGCGCGGTACTGTCACTACGAATCATCCGCTGTGCGATTCGACAAGACTGTTGCCATCGCGCAGTGTCGGGCCGAGGCAACCAAGCGCTAGCACGTTTTCGCTTGTGCAGTGTTGCCACACACGCGCATCTTGTTGCCATGACACCGAAGCGCTCACGCACGGCGGCGACGCCGCCCAAGAAACGAAAGGACCCCGCCGCCGTCGCGCTGGGCCGAAAGGGTGGTCTCAAGGGCGGCAAGGCTCGCGCGGCGAAGATGACGCCAGAAGAGCGCAGCGAATCGGCGCGCAAGGCCGTCATGGCTAGGTGGGCGAAACGCGAGCGGGAAACGTCGTGACGCGCATCGAACGCACTCCGGAAGAAGCGGCAGAGCTGGCGCGCCTCGAATTGAAATGGCGGTCGCAATTCGGCCCCAGCGCCAAGGCGCTCAATGAAGAGTTGCGCTCGCTGACGGACGCGGATGGCGTTGAGGCCGACGATCTCGTGCTTGGTCGCGTGCCAACGGCCGAGGATCTCGCCGCGTACACGACGAGATTCGAGCACTTAGTGCGCCCGACGAACAGTCCAGAATCGAAATGACAAACACGCGTCACGTTTGATCATGTGTGACCACCTGACCTAAGTTTGTATCGGGCGCCACCTCGCCCGCACAATCCTGAGTACCGCGAACGCGCGGGACAGCGACTCCGAATCGGAGTGGCGGTCCCGCGCTTTTTTGTTCCGCGCATCGAATCGGCGATGCGGATCAAGCGTAAGGGGAACTCGATTTCGGGGATTATACCACCAGCTAAGTCACTGAAAAGCAGAACGGCCACCCGCCTGAGAACGAGATGGCCGTTTCTGAAAAGTCAAAATCTGGAAGCGTGGCTGAGAAGTAAAGCGCCGGTCTGATAAACCGAAGCACCGTGCCTCGAACACGGTCGGGGGTGCGATTCCCTCCGCTTCCGCCAAACCCTTTGCCGCCGACAACGCGGGGGGCTGACCACATCATAGCATCTGGTGGCTACGATGGTCAACACCTTCGCGGATCGACGGCCCACCGAAGGTGCACCCAATGATGACGCTGTGCGGCACAAATTGCCCGTTGAATATACGTAAGCGCTCACGTATATTGGTGTCCGGACTGAAACCGGACATTGGTCATGAACACGAGAACGCTGGATGTTGTGCGGGAGGCGCGCGGCAAGGAAATCGCCGTGCGTGCGCGCATCGAAAAGCGCGGAGACGATTGGATCGTCCCGTCGCAAAGCACGAAGGGCCACTACCGCGTCTGCATGGACGCCACCGGCCCGCGCTGCACCTGCCCCGACTACGAGCTGCGGGGCATGAAGTGCAAGCACTGTTTCGCCGTCGAGTTCGTGATTCAGCGCCAGACCGTGACTGAATCGACGGACGGCAACGTGCACGTGACGGAAACGGTGACTGAGACCGCAAAGGTCCGCATCACCTATCCGCAGAACTGGCCCGCGTACAACAAGGCGCAGACGCAAGAGAAAGCGCTGTTCTGCCGCTTGCTACGCGATCTGTGCGCGAACGTCCCAGCACCGACACAGACGCGCGGACGCCCACGCGTGCCGCTCAATGAGGCGCTGTTCGCCGCGACGTTCAAGGTCTACTCGACCATGAGTAGCCGTCGCTTCATGACGGATCTCCGCGAGGCTCACGAGGCGGGCTACCTGAGTCGGCCCTGGCACTTCAACACGGTCCTCAAGACCATCGAGGACGCGGCACTGACTCCGATCCTCTATGACCTCGTGACGGCGAGCGCCCTTCCGCTCGGCGTCGTCGAAGAGACGTTCGCCGTCGATTCGACAGGCTTCGGAACGACGAACTTCTATCGCCACTTCACGAGCAAGTACGGCGGCATGGAGTTGGAGTCGCATGATTGGATCAAACTGCACGCGCTCGTGGGCGTGAAAACGAACGTGATTGGCGCAGCGCGCGTGACGGAGCGGAACGCGAATGACGCTCCGCAATTCAGCCCGCTGGTGCTCGCTGGCGCTGAACGCTTCCACATGAAGGAGATCGTCGCCGACAAGGCATACGGTTCGCGCAAAAACGTGGCCCTCGCTGCGGCGGTGGGCGCGACGCCCTACATCGCGTTGCGTTCGACCGCGCAGGCTTCAGCGATGCGCGTGTGGCAGAATCCCGGCGCGCAGCGTGACAGCACGGCGTGGCGCTGGCTGTACCACTTATACAACCTTCGTCGCGATGACTTCCTCGCGCACTACCACGCGCGGAGCAACGTCGAATCGACGTTCTCCGCGATCAAGCGCGTGTTCGGCGACACGTTGCGGAGCAAGACCCGGCCGGCGCAGATCAACGAACTACTACTCAAAGTGATCGCGTACAACATCGTGTGCGTCGTTCACTCAACCTTTGAACTTGGCGTGTCGGTGCCAGGGTTCGATGCGGCTGCATAGCCCCAGCCTAGCGGATTGGCCGGAAAACGCGCAGCTTTACAACTCTCTCATGTGTGAGGCGCATGTGCGGCCAGAACGGCGTGAACTCCAGCCGGTAGCCGGAATCGGTGACAAACCAACCAGAGTCTACGTCGGTACCTTCAAGCCAAAGGACGAGAAGGATCGCGGCAACATTGAGTTCGCGTGTCCGGGTTGCGGCTACGTGTTACTGACGGAAATGAGCGAATCGTTTGCGGCCGTTGCTCCGCCAGTGTGGCGCGCCGCGTGCGAGCGCTGGCTGTCACCGAGCGGACGCACCAACTCATAAACCATTTCGCCAGCGGGAGTCGTTGCAACCTGCGGCGCCGTCGTTTTCACCGGACCTTCTTCGACTGCCTCTGGCGACTTCACATCGGTTGTATCCATTACCACCCCGCCCATGCACCACCCCGCCCTGAAGGGACTCTAGATCTAAGCTAGGACAGGGTGACACGATTTTTCCACCGCAATCGCCGCTTTGCGGCGTGCCTCCGCTTGGCCTCTGCACATAAAACGAACTACCTGCCCATAAATCAGCCGCTCAGCCCGGTTTTATGTGCAAAGCCGGCAGTAGCGCAATATCGATCCATCGATCCGGCGAGAGTCCCGCGCCGATGGGTACGTCCATTGCCTTTTTGAGAGGCGCCGAGGCGCTTGGCCTCGGATCAGCAAACCACTCAGGGGGAAGCACATGGCGGACGATCTCAACACCGATGGTCTCGAGAACCAGATCAAGGGCGCCGGCAAGCAGGCCGAAGGGCACGTACGCGACGCGGTCGGCGGGCTGACCGGCGACACGAGCGAGCAGCTCAAGGGCAAAGCCAAGGACCTCGAGGGCAAAGCCCAGCGCAAGATCGGCGAGGCCGAGCAGGACCTGGATCGCTAGGGCTCGACTCGAGACCAGAATACGAACATCGAACGAGGCTCGGCGTCACAGACGCCGGGCCTCGTTCGCATTCGCCGACGGCGAGTCGTCTTCATGATTCGCTAATCGAACCGCAGCGTGCTCCTCACGAACGGCTCACCGGCCGCTCACGCGCCCGCAACCGCCACACAACCTCGGCGTGATAAGCTGGCGTTGGAGCGACATCGGCGTCGCCCGCACTCACGGAATTCATTTCGGAGGAGGCGTCATGTTCGGAGTTCTGATCGAATCGCGCGCGCGCAAGCAGAAGCGAACCGGCAGCGCGGCGCTGAGCGTCGCGGCGCATGTCGCCATCATTGGTGCGGTCACGGCCACCGCGGCGCACGGGCATCTGGCGCGAAACGAACTACTCAAGCCGCGGTGGGTGAGGCTCGCGGCGCCCGTGACGCCGCCGCCGATCATCCATCACGCGGTGATCGACATTCTCCCTCGGCTTCCGCACACGACGGGCTTCGAGATGCCGAGCATCCAGTTGCCCGCGGACAAATTTGTGCCGGCGATCGGCACGAACGCGGCGCTGTTCCTGGCGTCGAATCCGCCGGTGACGGGGTGCGCGGACTGCGGGAATGTCTCGCGGCTCTACGATGGTGTCGGCGGCCGTGGGAGTCCCGGCGGCGGCCCGCAGATCGACGAATGGCGCGGCCGCGACCTGCTCATGCGGATCGTTTCGTCGGCGATACCGCGCTATCCCGAGCGGCTGCGCAACGCGGGCGTCGAGGGCTCGGTGCTCGTGCAGTTCGTCGTCGACACGACCGGGCGCATCGATATGAGTTCTATAAAGGTCATCGCGTCCACGCACGACCAGTTCACGGCGGCGGTGCGCGACGCGCTGAGCCGCTTTCGTTTCCGGCCCGCGGAAGCTGACGGGCGTCATGTACCGGCTGTGGCGCAGATGCCGTTCGAGTTTCGATTGAAGTGAGGCGTCGGGGCGTCGGGGCGTCGGGGCGGAACGGCAACGGGCGACGGAGAGGATTCCGTCGCCCGTTGCTGTTCACGCCCATCGCCCAGCGCCCACCGCCCACCGCCCACCGCAAAGCTATTCGTATCTCAGCGCGACGATCGGATCGAGTACCGCCGCGCGGCGCGCCGGCCACACGCCGAACGCCACACCGACGAACGCCGAGAACGCGAAGGCCATGACGATTGCCGTCGTCGAAATCTGCGTCGACCAGCCGGCGGTCCGGCTCATCACCGCGGCGCCGCCCGCGCCCAGGCCGATTCCCACCAGCCCGCCGAGCACGCAGAGCACCACGGCCTCGATGAGGAACTGCAGCAGGATGTTGAAGCGCGTCGCGCCAAGCGCTTTCCGAATGCCGATCTCGCGCGTGCGCTCGGTGACCGACACGAGCATGATGTTCATGATGCCGATGCCGCCGACGAGCAGCGACACCGCGGCGATGCCCGACAGCAGGTACGTCATCACTTCCGTCGTTTCCTGCGTCGTCGCGAGAATGTCGGACTGATTACGAATCTGGAAATCGTCCGGCGCGCCCTGGCGGATCTTGTGCTGGCGGCGGATCACGCGCTGGATGTCGGCCATCGCGTCGGGAATCGCGTCTTCCGACTCGGCGAGCGCGCTGATCGACTGCAACCGATCGGATCCGTTCACGCGGAAGCGCGCGGTCTGGATCGGCACCAGGATTTCATCGTCCGGATTCTGGAACGCGTTGGCCTGGCCCTTGGACTTCATCACGCCCACGACGGTGAACTGCGTGCCGCGAATGCGCACCGACTCTCCGACGAGCGCTTCGGGGTTCGTGACCCCAAGGTTGTCGACGACCGCCGAGCCCAGGACCGCGACGCGCTGGCGTCCTTCGTCGTCGGCTGCCGTGAACATGCGGCCGTAGGCCATCGCGTACTTGCGCACCTCGAGATAGTTGGGCGTGGTCCCGATGATCTGCGTGCTCGCGTTCTTGTTGCCCCACACGATCTGCTGCTGCGAGCGCATTTCGGGCTGCACGGCGATGACGTGCGTCGCGCGCTCGTCGATGGCCTTCGCGTCGTCGATGATCAGCTTCTGCTGCGCGCCGGCGATCGCGACGCCCTGGCCGCGCTGCTGGCCGGGGCTCACCGTCAACAGCGTGGTGCCGAGCGCCGCGATGCGATCCTTCACCGCCTGCTGCGCGCCCGTGCCGAGCGCCACGACCGCGATGACGGCGCCGACGCCGATCACGATGCCGAGCATCGTGAGCAGCGACCGAAGCTTGTTCGCCCGCAGCGCCCCGAGCGCGACGCTTATGATTTCTCCAATGAGCATTTAATTAACGCCCTCTGCCGCCGCCACCGCCGCCGCGCGGCGGACCGCCGCCGCCGGGGCCCGGCTGTCCACCAAGCGGGCTGGCGTTCTGCCGCAGGCGATCCTGCTGCTGCTGCCGCTGCGCCTGCAGCGCCAGCGCGCCTAGCATGACGACGCGTTCGCCGGGCTTGAGACCGCTCACCACTTCGGTGTAATCGAGATTGCCCTGACCCAGCTGTACGATGCGCGGATGGAATTGCGTCTTCGAGCTGTCGGTCACGAATACGAGGCCAGCGCGCGGACGCACCGGACGCGAGCCGAGCTCCGGCGACGGCGTCAACTGACCGCCGCGGTTTCCACCTTGGTTCGCGCCGCCCTGCGTGCCACCCTGCGCGCGTTGAGCGCCGCCCTGTGCGCGACGCGCGCAAGCGCCGGCCGTGCGCGCATCGAGATTGAGCTTCGTGTAGATGTCGCGCATCTGCTGACCGATGGCCTGCATCTCCGGACTGCCGCGACGGCCGCCATTCTGGCCACCGCCACCGTTGGCGCCGTTGTTGCCGCCATTATTACCACCGTCGCGACGACGCGTGCTGTCGCCACCAGCGCGGCGCGCCGCACCGCCGGTCGAATCGCGACCGCGGCGATTGAATCCGCCGCCGCCGTTCGCTCCGCCGCCGAATCCGGCGGGCATCAGCGCGCGCTGCTTCGCCCGCAGATCATCGAGCTGCTTCTTCTCGGCGGGATGCGCTTTGAGCGCGTCGTCGATCTTCTTGCAGTCAGCGTCCGACACCTGCATGCCGCCGCCGAAGCCGCCTTGACCGAAACCACCCTGGCCGCCCTGCGCGCCACCCTGCTGCGCGACGCCGGCGTCCATGAGCGAGACTTCGCCGCCGGCGGTGCCTCCAGTTGAGCCACCAGTTGGTCCACCGGTCGGTCCAGCTGCTGCGCCACCGCCGTTCGCACCGCCGTTACGACGGCCCTGACCACCCTGCCCGTTACGGCCGCCGAATCCGCCGCGCGCGCCGGGATTGTAGCCCTGCGCCTTGAGCTCGTTGTTGACCGTGTCCGCCGCAAGCCCGAGCATCGCGCCGGTCGTCACCGCTTCGCGCGGATTCTTGATCGCGTCGTTCGGAATCGCGAGCACGTTGTCGCGCTCATCGATCAACACCGCGACCGTGCCGTTCATGCCGGGACGAAGCAGGCCTTCCTGGTTCTGCAGATTCACGAGCACCGGGAACATCGTCACGTTCTGCTGAACGATGGCCTGCGGTTCGATCTTCTCGACGGAGCCGGTGAAGCGGCGATCCGGATAGGCATCGACCGTCACGTTGGCCGGCTGGCCCGGATGAATGTTGCCGATGTCGCTCTCGTTGAAGTACGCGCGAATGCGCACGATGCTCAGGTCGGCCATCTGCACGATCGTCGTGCCGCCGCTCACCGAGCCGGTGGCCGACGCGATCACGGTGCCGACCGCGACGTTCTTCGTGATGATGACGCCTTCGCCCGGCGCGCGCACGGTGGCTTCCTCGAGCGCCTGCTTGGCGATGTCGAGGTTGGCCTTGGCCGAGACGACGCCGGATTTCGCGTTCTCATAATTCACCGCGACCTGCTCGTATTCCTGCGGCGTGATCACGCGCGCCTTGAACATCTCTTCATTGCGCTTCTTGTCCTGCTCGGCGACGTCGAGCTTGGCCTGCGCGGCGACGAGCTGCGCCTGCGCCTGGTCGAAGCGGTTCTGGACGTCGCGCGTATCGATCTGGACGATGAGGTCGCCGGGGTTGACGTGCGTGCCGGTCTCGACGGGCATCTTGGTGATCATGCCGCCGGCCTTCGACTTCACGTCGGTGACGACGAGCGGCTCGATGACGCCGTTCGCCTGTGCATCGACGATGATGTCGCGGTAGGACACGACGGCGACCTGCACGGTGGGCGCCTGCTGCTTCTTGGCGCACGCGGTTGCCACGCCGGCCGCGGCGAGGAGCAACGCGGCTCCGAGATAACGTTTCACTGGGTGGGTCTCCTGGAAGCGGCCGGGTGTCAGGCCGCGGATGGTCGGACTTGCTGCTAATTCTACGCCTGAAGGGGGACAAGTGCTGGGTGATGCGGGCGTATGGGCGTATGGGCGTATGGACGTGTGGGCGAATGGGCGTAACGAACGAGGGGCGACGGGAATGTTCTCCGTCGCCCTTCGCCCTTCAGGACCACCGCCCAGCGCCCAACGCCCAGCGCACTATGGCAAATTCTGCCCGATCGCCTGCTCGAGCTGCGCCCGCGCGTTGCGGTAATTCAAGCGCGCCTGAATCAGCTGCTGCTGCGCCGTTGCCAGCGCCTGCTGCGAGGTCAGCACGTCGAGCAGCGTGCTTGCGCCGAGATTGTAGCGCTGCTGCACGACGCGAAGATCTTCCTGACTCGCCTGCACGTTGGTCTGATTCACGCGAATCGACTCTTCGGCGTTGCGGAGGGCGGCGAAGCCGGTGACGACGTTCTGCTGCGCGGCGAGACGCGCGTCGCGCGCCAGAGCCTGAGCGTTGTCGTACGAGATCTGGGCGGAAGCGATCGAGTTCTCGCGCTGATACCGGTTGAAGATCGGCAGCGAGGCCTGAATGCCGAGCGACTTGCTGTAGGGGAATACATTGTCGCCGCGAAGGCCCGGCACACCATAGAACGCGTTCGTTCCACTGCCACCGATGGAACCGCTCAGGCTGATCTGCGGAAAATACGCGGCCTTGGCCGAGCGCTCTGCTGCGTTCGCGGAATTGACCGCCGCGTCCGCGGCGCGAATCGTCGGGCCGTTCAGCGCCATCGCCATGATGGTCGCACTGTCGACCGGCGCCATCGAGTGGTCAGTGGTGTCAGCCGGATCCGCGGTGACGAAGTAGTTCGTGCCGACGAAGCGCGTGAGGTTGGCGCTCTGCGTTCGCAGATTGCTTTGCGCCTGGAGCAACGCCAGCTGCGCGTTGCCCACGGCGACGATGCCGCGAAGCGAATCGGACACCGTGGCGGCGCCGGCATTCACCTTGGCGATCGAGGTCTGGAGCTGGAGCTGCGCGGTCGCGAGCTGCGCTCGCGCCGCCGCTTCGCTCTCACGTGCGGCAAGCGCGGCGTTATACGCTTGCTTGACGTTGAACGAGATGTTGAACTCTGTGTTGATCTGGTTCGCCTGCTGCTGCGCGACGTTGGACTGCTGCGTGCGCACGTCGGCACGCGTACGGCCACCGTCGTACACCGTCATCGCCGACTGTAACGATGTCGTGTATGCCCACTTCGAGGCGATCGGGATCAGGTTGTTGCTCGGCCCGAGACGATCGCCCTGGTTGATACTCTGGTTCGTGCTCGCCGACAAACTGGGATACCACTCCGCCCGCGCCGAACGCACGCTGTTGTTCGCCAGCCGGACGGAGTTTGCCGCCGTGATGTTCGAAACGTTGTTCTCGGTCGCCAACCGCAGTGCATCCGCGAGCGAGATTGTATGGAACGTGGTATCGGTCATCTGCTGCGCGCCAAGCATCATCGGCGCCGCGAGCAGCGAAACAACAATCAGTTTCCTGCGCATGTTCTCTTGGGCTCCTTGGACTGCTCGGCATCGTGCCGAGCCTTGGTTTCCTTGCGACGTACATCCAGCTTCGCGCGTTGTTCCGCGGTGAAGACGGCATCACCCTGGCGATGGAACCGCGCCTTGATCGAATCGAGCGCCGGCTTCTGCGGCGCGAGCAACGTGCGAATGGCGCAGTCCTGCTGAAACGCCAGCGAGTCGAGCGTGTTGCGCTGCGTCTCGTTCAGACCCATCTCGTCGTAGAACTTGACGCGCGGTCCGAACTGCGAGGCAAACTTGTCGTGCGCGATGTACCGGTCGGCGGACATGCCGAGCGCGCCGCCGACGAGCACGGCGCCCAACAGGAACATCAGCGCTTGCTGTTTGGAGCGCTGCATGAGGCATCCTGGCTGGAACAGCCGAAGAGGTAACGAATACGTGCACTGCGGTCGTCGTCGAGCGACGGACGCACGGCGCTTGACACCGGTACGGCGGGGGACGACAACATGCTGTCGGCGGCGATCTCGTTTTCCACCTGATGCGCGCGGAACATCGCGATGCCGGCCGCGATCAGCAGCACGGCGGCGGCGGCGAGCGCCGGGCGCACCCAGCGATCGAGCTCCGTCCACCAGCCGATGTCGACGTCGGCGACGCGCGCCATGATGCGCGCTTCGAGCTCGTTCCAATACGCATCGCCCGACGGGGCGGCATACAGCGAGCGAAGCCCGCCGGTCACCTCGTCGTCATCGTAGTTGAAGAGTCGAATATCGCTCATGGGGTCCTCACAAATCGCTCCGAACGTCCTGCAACAGGCGCCTCAGCGCCGCTCTCGCATGATGGAGATCCGAGCGGGCCGTGCCCTCTGGAATCCCCAGCATGCCACCAATTTCTCCGTGAGTAAATCCTTCAACGTCGTGCAACACGATCACCGCGCGCTGGCGTTCGGACAACTTCGTGAGCGCCTGGTTCAAGCGCCGCCGAAGCTCGTCTGACTCGCCCGGATCCCGAAACGGCATGGGAACCGTATCCGGCAGCTCGTCCGCATCGCGAACCTTCCGCCGCCGCACCAGATCCAGCGACGCATTGGCCATGATGCGGTACAGCCACGCGCCGAACGGTTGATCGGGAAGGAACCGGTCCAGTGCCTTGAAGGCGTGAAGAAATCCTTCCTGCACCGCGTCCTCCGCGTCCTCGTGCGTGAGCACGATCGCGCGACACACGGCGTACGCTCGACGCTGATGCTGCCGCACGAGACTCGCGAAAGCTTCCGATTCTCCGCGCTGCGCAGCGACGACAAGCGCCCGTTCGTCCGCTCTGGCGTCGCCGGACGTACTAGGTGACGGCATACGGAACGGCAGTTCGAGTGTTGTCGCAGCAAAAACAGCCGTCATCGAGGCGTGGCCGGTGTCCACTCTCATTAACGGACGACCCGCCATGAGCGTTGATCGTCAACGGCCCGGCTCGCCCGCGGTCGCGGCAGGGTCACTTGCCGGCTGCACGCCAGCCAGCCCGATCGCGTCCGCGACGCCTTTCATGGCGTCGATGACGAACTGGATGTGTCGTTCCATGTCATCGGAGACACCCAATTCCTGCGCACCCACCATGACGTCATCGCGATTCACTCCCTTCGCGAACGCCTTGTCTTTCATCTTTTTCCGCACGGACTTCGCGTCAACGTCGAAGATGCTGCGGGTCGGTTTGACGAGCGCCGTCGCCGTGATGAGGCCCGACAGCTCGTCCACCGCGAACAACGCCTGCGCCATGCGCGTCGTGCGCGGCACGTTGGTGTATGCCGCGTGCCCGAGAATCGCCTGCAGGATGTCGTCGGGCCATCCACGCTCGCGCAGAATGCGCACGCCTTCCGAGGGATGCTCCTCCGTCGCCGAGTGCGCGTTGTTTGGAAAGCGTTCGTAGTCGAAGTCGTGGATCAGACCCGCCAGTCCCCAGCGCTCGGGATCTTCACCGAAGTGTGACGCATACGCGCGCATCGCGGCTTCCACCGTCAGCATGTGCTTTCTGAGCGACTCGCTGGCGGTGTACTCGTGCATCAAGGCAAGCGCGTCCGCCCGCGATGGCAGGGAGGAAGATGCGGTGTTGGACATGGTCCCCAATATACAGACAGCCAACGCTGCCGTTGAACGTCTGAACGTCGCGACTCGCCGATCAGGCGGCGGACTGGCCGTCCGCGATTGCATCTTCCGCAATCGCCTGATCCGCGATGGCGACAGCGCGCGCAGGAGCCGGCAGACGCACGGTGAACCGCGCGCCACTACCGCCGTCACTCACAGGACAGCGATTCTCGGCCACGATCGTTCCGCCGTGCTGTTGCACGATACCCATCGTCACCGAGAGGCCGAGTCCCGTCCCTTGTCCCGACGGCTTCGTCGTGAAGAACGGCTCGAAGATCCGCGGGAGCACATCCGGAGGGATGCCCGGGCCGTCGTCCTCGACTTCGATCAGGTGCATGGTTGCCTCGGATCGCACGCGAACGCATACGCTGCCGTTGCCGCCGGTCGCCTGCGCCGCGTTGACGACGAGATTCGTCAGCACCTGCTCCATCGCCGCCTGATCGACGTGCAACAACTCGCCGTTCGTCTCGAGACGGAGCTCCACGCCAAGCTCGCCGAGCTGCGGCAGCAATGCCCGACTCACGTGCTCGAGGAGTACGCGTGCGGCAACGGGTGCGCGCGTTACCTCGCCTCTGCGCACAAAGGTCAGCAGATCGCGCACGATGGCTCGCGACCGCTTCGCCTGCTGCGCGATGATCGTCAGCGCCTCGGACTCGTCGTCCGGCCGCTCCACGGACAGCAGATCCTCCGTGAAGAGAAGGATCGCCGAAAGCGGGTTGTTCAACTCGTGCGCGACCCCCGACACGAGCTGGCCGAGCGCCGCGAGCTTCTCGGCCTGACGCAGCGCTTGCTCGGTCGCGCGCTGCGGCGTGACGTCTTCGACGTAGCCGTCGAAGTAGACGATGCGCCCCTGCTCGTCCCGGTCGGCGTACACCCACACGCGCGTCATGATGATGTTGCCGTCCTTGCGGCGCCACGGCACATCCACGGGCGTGCCGTGCGGCCGAGCATCGAACGCGGACACCCACCGGTGCCGCTCGTGCGCGTTCACATACAGCGCGGCGATTCCCGCGGCAAAGAGCTCATCCGCGGTGTAGCCGACGATCTTACAGAGGGCCGGGTTCACGGTGATGAACTGGCCATCGTATGTGACGCGATAGATGCCGTACGGCGAATTGTCGACGACGGAGCGATAACGGTCTTCGCTCAAGCGGGGCGGCGGTGGGGGGGAGGGCGAAACATGAGTTCTTATGGACCCTGTTTGACGACTCGCCGGCGAAATAGGATACGGCAATGCCGCATTTGCGATCGATCGAGCCGCGAGGCGCCATTGCGGGCGACCGTTTCCCGTTCAACGTGCCCGTCATTCGCAATCTGCGCGCGTTGGAGGCGAGCGCGACGGTCACGTTTCTGGTGGGCGAAAACGGCTCCGGCAAGTCGACGCTGCTCGAGGGAATTGCCGCGGCCGCCGGGCTGCCGACGATCGGCAGCGAGAGCCTCGACAGCGATCCGACCCTCAACGCGCAACGCGAGCTCGGCAGCGCGATCAAGCTCGTGTGGAACCGCCGCGTTCGCCGTGGCTTCTTCCTGCGCGCCGAGGACTTTTTCGGATTCGCGAAGGCGCTGTCCAGGTTGCGGGCGGAAATGTTGGGACGGCTCGAAGAGATCGAGACCGAATTCGCGAATCGATCGGCGCATGCGAGGACTCTCGCGCGTTTGCCGGCGATGCGATCGCTGATGGAGATGGAGCAGCGGTACGGCGTCAATCTCGACGCGAACTCACACGGCCAGAGCTTTCTCAAGCTCTTTCGTTCGCGATTCGTGCCGGACGGTTTGTATCTGCTCGATGAACCCGAGGCGCCGCTGTCGCCGCAGAGTCAACTGGCGTTGATCTCGATGATCGGCGACATGATTCAGGACAACGCGCAGTTCATCATCGCGACGCATTCGCCCATTCTGCTCGGGTATCCCGGGGCCAGCATCTACTCGTTCGATGGAGGGTCTATCGCGCGGGTCGAGTATGAGGAGCTGGACCACGTGGTGGTGACGCGCGACTTCTTGAATGGGCGGGAGAGGTTTCTGCGGTATCTGTAGGAGGGTGATCGGGGCCTAACCGCAACACGACGACAAGATCAGACAACATATGACCGGATCTGTCCAGCCCGCGAGAATGCTTCACCGAAGACGGAACAACAGATTTTGTCCGATTTGGTCTGATCTTGTCGTTGTCATTTTTTTTGATGGCCACTACAACTTGACCAGCCCACCATACGTCTCTGGTCTACGATCCCGGTAGAACTGCCACACATTCCGCACTTCGCGGATCTTGTCGAGATCCAACTCGGCGGTGACGAGCTCCGTCCTGTCGCGCGACGCGCTCGCCACGAACTGGCCGCGCGGATCGCAGAAGTAGCTCTGCCCATAGAACTCGCCGATGTTCCACGGCGCCTCGTAGCCGACGCGATTGATGGCGCCCACGAAAAACGCGTTCGCGACCGCGTGCGCCGGCTGCTCGAGCTTCCATAAGTATTCTGATAAGCCCGCGACGGTCGCCGACGGATTGAACACGATCTCGGCGCCATTGAGGCCGAGCTCGCGCGCGCCCTCAGGGAAATGGCGGTCGTAGCAGATATACACGCCGACGTCCGCGTACTTCGTCTTGAATACCGGGTAGCCAAGGTTGCCGGGCTTGAAGTAGAACTTTTCCCAGAAGCCCGGCGCGGTATGCGGAATGTGGTTCTTGCGATACTTGCCGAGGTAGGTGCCGTCGGCGTCGATCACGGCGGCGGTGTTGTAGTAGACGCCGGTCGTTTCCTCTTCGTACAGCGGCACGACGATCACCATGCGGTGCTTCTTCGCGAGCTCCTGCATGAGCTTCGTCGTCGGCCCGTCGGGAATGCGCTCCGTCGATTCATACCAGCGCGTCGATTGCTCGGCGCAAAAGTATGGGCCGGTGAAGATCTCCTGCATGCACAGGATCTGCACGCCTTCGCGCGCGGCCTGTTCGATGAGCGCGACGTGCTTCTCGACGTTCGCGTCGCGAATGGTGTCGAGCTTCTCGGCGGTCGAGCAGGCGTGCGTGGCCTGAATGAGGCCGGCTTTGACGAGTCGGGGCATAAGTCTCCAGTAGTCATCCTCGCGAGCGTAGCGAGTCGAGGATCTGCTCTTGGGTCACACTATCCAGCGGCGATCACGAAAGCAGATCCTCGTCTCCCTCGCTCCGCTCGGTCGCGAGGATGACGATGTCGGCCGAGAAGAGAACACTTGTGGCGTAATACGCTCCTCCCGCCACGATGAACCCCACGAACCACGCATACGAATACAACGGCTTGAGCACGGGAATCACGAGCCCGCCCCACGCGAGCGCGCAGCCCAGAATCGTCGCGACGACGGCGTTCCAGTTCCACCCATTGTGGTAGCGGTACACGCCGTCGGGAAGATACAAATCCTCTAACTCGAGCCGAGTCTTCCGCACGAGCCAGTAGTCCGCGATCAGCACGCCGGCGATCGAGCCGAGACCGCCCGAGTAGCCGAGGAGCCAGTTGAAGATGTATCCCGAGGGATCGGCGAGGAGACGCCACGGCATCATCGCGATCCCGAGCACGCCGGTGAGCAATCCGCCGCGGCGAAAGTTGATCGCCTTCGGAAACACGTTCGCGAAATCGTTCGCGGGCGAGACGACGTTCGCGGCGATGTTCACGGCCAGCGTCGCGATCACGACGGTGAACATCGACAGTGCGACGACCAACGGCGCGTGGAACTTCGCGACGAGCTTCACCGGGTCCCAGATCGCTTCGCCGTAGATGATCACCGTGGCGCTCGTGATGAGCACGCCCATCGCCGCGAAGACCGTCATCGTCGTCGGCAGCGCGACGATCTGGCCGAGCGCCTGATCGCGTTGGCTGCGGCCGAATCGCGTGAAGTCCGGCATGTTGAGCGAGAGCGTCGCCCAGTAGCCGATCATCGCCGTGAGCGACGGAACGAACACCGGCAGGAATTCGCCGAAACTGTGAAACTTGCCGTGATCGCGCAGCAACGGACCGACACCGTGCGCTTCGCGAATCGCCCACACCAGGAGCACCGCGGCCATGACGAGTACGAACGGCGCCGCCCAATTTTCAACGCGGCGCAGGAGATCCATCCCGCGCACGATGACCCACACGTTCATGCCCCAGAAGAGCAGGAACGAGATCCACGCCGTTGTCGTGTGTCCGTCCACGCTGCCGGGAAGGAGATGCTCCCATCCGGGAACGACGACGCCGAAGAACGTGTTCAGCGCCTCGCCGCCGATCCACGCCTGAATGCCGAACCATCCGCACGCGACGAGCGCGCGCATCAACGCGGGGAGATTGGAGCCGATGGTGCCGTACGACGCGCGCGCGAAGACGGGGAACGGAATGCCGTACTTGGTGCCGGGATGCGAGTTGAGGAGAATTGGTATCAGAACGATACTATTCCCCAAGAGAATTGTAATGATCGCCTGCGACCAACTCATGCCCGCGGCGAGCAGCCCAGACGCGAGCATGTAGGTCGGAATGCAGTGCGCCATGCTGATCCACAGCGCCGCGTAGTTGTACGTGCTCCAGTCTCGGGCGCCGAGCGGCACGGGCGCGAGATCGTGATTCGACAGCGGGCTCGCGTCGACGCGCGCGGTGTCCACGAGTTCGACACGACCATCCGGCCGCTCGATCTGCCGGCTCATGACGCCTGCACCAACTGCTCGGCGTCAGCGGCGAAGCGCAGCGCCGCCGCCGATGCGGCGATCCGACTGCGCTCGGCCGGCGCCGCGAGACCCGCGCTCGTTCGCGGCAGCCAACGTCCTCGGCCCGCCTCACCGACGACCTTGTAGTCGTCGACGATGACGTCGCCGCGCGAAAGCGTGGTGCGGGAGAAGCCGGCGAGATTCCACCCTTCGTACGGCGACCAATCGGCATTCGTCTCCATCGACGACGGACGGACGGTCATCGTCTTCGTCGGATGAATGATCGCGAGATCCGCGTCGGCCCCAATCTGAATCGCGCCCTTTCTCGGATACAACCCCATGATGCGCGCCGGATTCGTGCTCAGCTTCATGCACATCTCCTCGAGCGAGAGACGTCCGCCGAGTACGCCGCGCGTGTAGGTGAGCGGCATGAGTGTTTCGAGGCCGGGCATGCCCATGGGAATCTTCGTCCAGTCGCCTTCCCACATCGCCTTCTGTTCGCGCGTGAACGTGCACGTGTCGGTGGAGATGACGGATACTTCGCCGTGCTTGAGGCCGGCCCACAGGCGCTCGACGTCCTTCGGCTTCTTGAGCTGCGGACAGCAGGCGAACAGGTGGCCGTCGTCGCGCGCGAATACCGAATCGTCGAGCACGAGATACTGCACGCACGTTTCCGCGATGACCGGCACGCCGCGCGTCTGCGCGGCGCGGATGATGTCGGCGCCTTCGCCCGTCGACATATGGACGATGTAGAGCTGTCCGCCGGTCGCCTCACTCCACTGCACGGCGCGCTGGATCGCCTCGGCCTCGACGAAGTTGGGGCGGGTGATGGCGTGCAGGCGTGCGCCGTATTCGCGCATGAGCTCGGGTGTGTGATGGCGCGCGATCAGCTCGTCGAGCACGCGCGCCGATTCGGCATGAACGAGCAGCATGGCGCCGTACTCGCGCATGCGCTCGAGCGTGCCGAAGAGCGCGCGGTCGTCGGACTGCCATCCCTCGGATTCATAGATCATGAATTCCTTGAAGGTCGGGAAGCCGCGCTCGACCATGCCGCGAATCTGGTCTTTCTGATCCTGATATTTAGTGATGCATATATGAAATGTATAATCGATCAGCGACTTGCCTTCCGCCTTCTTCATCCAGAGGTCGGCGGCGTCGTTGAGCGTGCCGCCGGCGGGCGGGATCGCGAAGTCGATGAGCGTCGTGACGCCGCCGCGTGCGCCGGCGCGGGTGCCGCTGCGGTAGTCATCCGCGGAGACGGTGCCGCAGAACGGCAGCTCGAGATGGACGTGGACGTCGAGCACGCCGGGGATCACATGGTGGCCGGAGGCGTCGATGACCTTGCCGGCGTCCGTGCCGAGGTCGGCGCCGAGCGCGGAGATCTTCTCGCCGGTGATGCCGACGTCGCCGGTGAAGGTGCCGGCGGGGGTGACGACGTTGCCGGATTTGATGATGGTGTCGAAGTGCATTCTTCCCTCCGAGTGTCATCCTCGCGAGCCCGACGGGCGAGTCGAGGATCTGCTTCTATGAACGTCCTTCGGGATCGGCCAATCAACGTGACTCGAGAGCAGATCCTCGTCTCTCCTTCGCTACGCTCAGGGTCGCGAGGATGACCGCCGCAACGCCTCATCCAACACATCAATCGCAAATTCCACGTCCGCCGCCGTGATGCACATCGGCGGCTTGATGCGCAGCACGTTTCCGTCCAGCCCGCCCTTTCCGAGCAGGAGCCCGAGCTCGCGCGACGCCTCGAGCACCTCGACCGCCTGTTTCTTCGCCGGCGTCTTCGCCGCCCGATCGCTCACCAGCTCGACGCCGAGCATCAAGCCCATGCCGCGAACGTCGCCGATCAGAGGATGCGCGCGTTGCAGCCGCTCGAGTCCCGCGCGCACCTCCGCGCCGCGCTCGCGCGCGTTGCGTTGAATCTCCTCACGCTCGATGACGTCGAGCACCGCGAGGCCGGCGGCCATCGAGACGGGATTACCGCCATACGTATTGAAGTGCAGCCGCTGCGCGAGCGTCCGCGCGATGTCCATGCGCGTCGTTACCGCGGCGAGTGGAGCGCCGTTGCCGATGCCCTTCGCCATCGTGACGAAATCCGGCACGACATCAAAGTTCTCGAAACCCCAGAAATGTTCGCCGGTGCGGCCGAAGCCCGTCTGCACTTCGTCGGCGATGCAGAGCCCACCGTGCTCGCGAACGACGGCGTATGCCTCGCGCAGATAGTTGCGCGCCCCGCGCGTCGCGCCACCGACGCCCTGAATTGGCTCGGCGATGAACGCCGCGACGTTGCCGGGCGTCGAGTAGCGGATGACGTCGCGAATGTCGGCAACGCTCTTCGTCGCGATCTCTTCAGGCGTCCCGGTGAAGGGGCTGCGGTACGGATCGGGATTGATGGCATGATGCACGTGTCCGTCACCGCCGACGGGAAACTTCCACGTGTTGTGTGACGTGAGGCCCATCGCGCTCGGACTGCCGCCGTGATAGCCGTTGCGCACCGCGATGACGTCGGTGTGGCCGGTGTGCAGACGGGCCATGGTCACCGCGAGATCGTTCGCCTCGCTGCCGCTGTTCGTGAAGTAGGTGACCTCGAGTCCGGAGCCCTTCGGCATCTTCGACGCGAGCCGCTTGGCGAACACCGCGAAGTTCGGGTGCAGATAGATGGTCGTCGTGTGCTGCAGCGTCGCCGACTGTTCCTGCACCGCGCGCACGACGTGCGGGTGGCAGTGGCCGACGGAGACGGTGACGATGCCGGCGAAGAAGTCGAGATAGCGCCGTCCGGTCTCGTCGAACAGGTACTGCATGAATCCCTCGACGATCAGCAGCGGCTCGGCGTAGAGCGTGAAGATGGTCGGGTTGGTGTAGTGCCGGCGCATCGCGATGATCTCGTCGCGCGAGGGACCGGTGTAGGGGCGGGGGGTGTGGGGGCAGGGAGGCATGACCATCGTCCTCCCGCGCAGCGGTGGAGAAGAGAGACCGTCATCCTCGCGACCCGACCCTTCGCGAAGCGACGGGGAGGGAAGTCGAGGATCTGCTTTGAGGTCACGCATTTTGCCCCGACTCGCAATGAAAAGGTTTCAGGCGCGCACGAGACGCGTCATAGCGTTCGGATCATGCGCCAATACTACGCTTACATTCTCGCCAGCAAATCACGAAACTTGTATAACGGCATTTCCAATGATCTGCTGCGGCGCATGTGGGAACATCGAAATGGTCTTTGCACGTTCACATCGCGTTACAAGATCAACCGACTGGTATACTACGAAGTTTTCGACGAAGCAATGTTCGCCATCATCCGCGAAAAACAGATCAAGCACATGTTGCGGGCGCAGAAGATCGCGTTGATCGAACGTACGAATCCGGCGTGGGACGATCTGGCGAACGAATGGTTTGAGTAACGGCGTGACCCAAGAGCAGATCCTCGACTCGCCCTCGCTGCGCGAGGACTCGCGAGGATGACGGCCGCACGCCGCATCCTGCGCCAGGACTCGCGAGGATGACGGCCGCACGCTGCATCCTGCGCCAGGACTCGCGAGGATGCCGGCCGCACGCCGCTTCGCGCCTCAGGATGACAAAGTTGCCGGCTGCTCGGTGAGCGGCGCCGCATAGCCCTCCACCACCTCGCCCCCCTGATACCCCTCCCCGTCCGGCCGCCGGATCTGTGACTGCAACACGACTCTGTCCCGGCGCGACCCGCGGAAATCCTCAATACACGAATACCCATGCCGCTCGAGGAACTGATCGAGTCCGGCGTTCAATCGCTTGATCACATTCGGACCGACCGCGGAATCGAGCATCGCGGCCGTGCAGACTTGCACGGTGCCGCACCCGAGCAGGAAGTACGACGCCGCTTGTGAGAAATCGCTCACGCCGCCGATCCCCGAGAACGCGTGGTCCGGGAATGCCTGGCACATGCGCGCCATGTTCGCCAGCGACATCGGGAGAATCGCCGGCCCACCCAGACCGCCACTCGACACGAGTCCGTCGACGTTGATCTCGAACTCGAGCGTCTCGGGGTCGATCAGGGGCAGCGACGGGAACGTATTCGACGAGACGATCGCATCCGCTCCGCCGCGGAAGCATGCGCCGGCTTCTTCGACGATGTCGTTCGTCGCCGGCGTCAGTTTCGTCCACACCGGAATCTTGGCGACTTCCTTCACCGCCTCCGTTACGACGGAGCAGAGCCCGGTGTTCTTGCCGATGTTCGAGCCCATGTCCTTGCGGTCCATGTGCGGACACGAGAAGTTGGTCTCGATGCCGTCGGCGCCGGCGTCCTGCACGGCTTCGGTGAGCGTCTGCCATGCGCGCAGCTCCTTGTCGCTGCCGGAGCCGGCCATGATCGACGCAATCACCACCTTGGTCGGATGCACTTCCTTGATCCGGCGAATGCGCGCCACCCACCAGTCGAGGCTCTTGTCGGAGATCAGCTCCCAATTCCACGAGCCGTGCAGCGCCGCACCGGAGCGCTTCTTCATCGACACCTGATTGTCGTCGGGCGTCGTGCGGAAGAATTTCGTCCGCGCGCCGACGACGTTCACGACGGGGTGCAGGCCGATCGTCTTCACGACCACGCCGCCCCAGCCCGCGTCGAAGGCGCGCAAGATGTTCGACTCGCTCTCCGTCGGTGGGGCGGAGGAGAGCAGGAACGGGTTTTCGAACTTGATGCCGGTGAACGTGACCGCACGTGTAGCCATGGTGCCTCCGGAGCTGTCATCCTTCGCTTCGCTCGGGATGACAGCAGGTTTACGACATCCAGTTCACTCCCGCCTCTTTGTTCCACTTCGTCGTCATCTTCTTCGCCTGCGTCCAGAACTCGATCGAGCCGCGGCCGGTAATATCCCCAACCCCGAACTTCGACTCGTTCCAACCGCCGAACGAAAACGGCTCGCGCGGCACCGGCACGCCGACGTTCACGCCGACCATGCCCGCGCTCGCGTGCTCCATCACGTACCGCGCGACACCGCCGCTCTCGGTGAACACCGACGCCGCGTTCCCGTACGGCGATGCGTTCTCGACGTGCAGCGCCTCGTCCACGTCACGCGCGCGCACGATCACCAACACCGGCCCGAAGACTTCTTCCTGCGCGATGCGCATGTCCGGCGTCACGTAGTCGATGATCGTCGGACCGAGATAGAAGCCGCTTTCGCGTCCCGGCACCACCGTCTTGCGTCCGTCGACGAGCACCTTCGCGCCCGCCGCTTCCGCTTCGTCGATGTAGCGCGAAATCCGCTCGCGCGCCGCCGCGGTGATCACCGGTCCGATGTCCTTGCCCGGCACCATCGCGCTCGCGACTTCAACCATGCGCTCAATGATGTGATCCACCTTCGACACGCCGACCATCACCGACGCCGCCATGCAGCGTTGGCCCGCGCAGCCCGACATCGACGCGACGATGTTCGTCGCCGCCATCTCGCGATCCGCATCGGGCATCACGATGAGATGATTCTTCGCGCCGCCAAGCGCGAGACAGCGCTTGAGGTTCGCGGTGGCGCGCTTGTAGACGATCTTTGCGACGCGCGTGGAGCCTACGAAGGACACCGCCGCGATGCCCGGATGATCGCAAATCGCTTCGACCGCGTCCTGGCCGCCATGCACCACCTGCAGCACGCCCGCGGGCAACCCCGCCTCCTTCAGCAACTCGGCGATCCGTCCCGCGCTGATCGGCACGAGCTCGGACGGCTTGAGAATCATGCAATTGCCCAAGGCGACCGCGTTCGGGATCGACCAGTTGGGGACCATATTCGGAAAGTTGAATGGCGTGATCGACGCGACGACACCGACGGGATATCGCTCGACGCGACACTCGACGCCGCGGCTCACCTCGAGCACCTCGCCGGTGATGATCTGCGGCAGCGAACACGCGAACTCCGTCAGCTCCGCCGACTTCAGTATCTCGGCGCGCGCTTCGCTTTCGATCTTGCCGTTCTCTTCGGTGACGAGCGCCGCGAGCTCGTCGATGTGCTGCTCGAGAAGCGTCTTGTATCGATAAAAAACCTGAACGCGTTCCTTGATCGGCGTCGCGGACCAGGCGGGCAATGCGGCCTGCGCGGCTTTCACCGCGGCATCGACGTCGGCCGCGGCGGACATCGGCACGCGCGAGATCACGGCGCCGCTGGCGGGATTGTAGACGTCGAGGAACGGGCGGTCGGCGGCGGGCGTCACGAAGTCGCCGCCGACGTAGTTACGGAGGGCCGAGTATTTCATGCGCTATCTTGCGCGCCGTACTCGCCCCCGGCAAGGGAGAAGGTGCTGGAACGGCCTACTTGGTGGCTTCGGCGGCCGGGCGCTCGTGCGAGTATCTGGCGTTCGTCAGGGCGATGATCGTGCGAACGATCGCGAAGAGGACGATGACGCCGATGATGAGACCGAGGAATGCCGCTTTCCGGTCGGAGCCGTGCGCGTGCACGTGAGTGTCGTGTTCGTGAGCCATTGTCAGGAAACGCGGACGGAGTTCATGACGTCATTCTTCGTGATCTGCTTCATGACGTCGAGGCCCTTCGTGATCTTGCCGAACACGGTGTGCACGCCGTTCAGATGGCGCGTGTTGGCCTCGCTCAACACCATGAAGAACTGGCTGCCGCCGGTATCCTTGCCGGCATGGGCCATCGAGAGAGAACCGACTTCGTGCTTGTGCGGATTGCCGGCGGTCTCGCACTTGATCTTCCAGCCGGGGCCGCCGGTACCGATGCGCGGATCGCCGGGAGGCAGGTCGCGCGACAGCGGGTCACCGCCCTGGACGACGAAGTCTGGAATCACGCGGTGGAACTTCACGCCGTCGTAGAAGCCCTCGTTGGCGAGCTTCTCGAAATTCTCGACCGTCTTTGGTGCTTCCTTGTCGTACAGGTCGGCGACGATCTGGCCCTTGTTCGTTTCGAAGGTGGCGGTCTTTGACATGCGCGAAAGCTATGCGGGCGTGGTGGCGCCCGCTACTTCTTCCGTGCCGGCGCCGACGCCATGAAATGGTACACGCGCGGGACCTTGCAGCCCGCGAGCTGGGCGGGCTCGAACTTCCATTTGCCGATCACGCCCTTGACGTTGTCGGCGAGCCATTTGCTCGAGGTCGTCACGACCTTGAACGTCGACATGTCGGCTTTGCCGAGCGTATCGATGAGGACGTCGACCTTCACGTCCGCGCTGCCGTCCTTACGCAGCGCCGTGCGCGGCGGACGCTGCAGCGCCGCCGGCTTCGCGAGAACCGGCGCCGGAATTCGATCGACGGCGAGATCCGGCTTCGCGACCGCGCGACGCACCGCCTCGACACAATCTCCAGGCGCGACCGGCTCGTCGCCCGGCGCAACCCGGACGTTCGTCGCGGGCTGCACGACGATGTCCGGCGCGGGCTCGGTCTCCGGAGCAGACTTGGCGCAGGCCGCGACGGTGATCGCGGTCACAAGCAGTGCGACGACTTTCAATTGCATGTATGAGCAATCCTTCGTTCGTTCGGAGGTGGGAAACGCTATACCCGGGAAGACGGGCAAAGGTCATTGAGGAAACAAATCTCGCACTTGGGACGGCGCGCTTCGCAGATTTGGCGCCCATGCTCGATGAGCAGGTGCGCGAGCATCGTCCAGCGGTCGCGCGGAAAGAGCTTCGCCAAATCCTGCTCGACCTTCACGGGATCCGTTTGCTTCGTGAGTCCGAGCCGCGCGCTCACGCGTCCAACGTGCGTATCGACGACGACGCCTTCGTTGATGTCGTAGGCGTTTCCCAGCACGACGTTCGCCGTCTTTCGTCCGACGCCCGGGAGCTTCACCAGCGCGTCCATCTCCCGCGGCACCGCGCCGCCGTGCCGCTCGGCCACCGCGTGCGACATGCCGAGCAGGCTCTTGGTCTTGTTGCGAAAGAAGCCCGTGGATTTGATGAGCGCCTCGAGCTCCTCGGGATTCGCCGCCGCGAGCGCCGCCGGCGTTTTATACTTCTTGAACAACGCGGGCGTGACCATGTTCACCCGCTTGTCGGTGCATTGGGCGCTCAGAATCGTCGCGACGAGCAGCTGAAACGGCGTCGAGTACTCGAGCGCGCATCGCGCGTCCGGATAGTGCAGCGCGAGCCGATCGTAGATCTCGCGCGCGTAGTCGGGCGTCGGCTTTCTGGCGCGCGGCCGCTTCGGGGTGGCCATTAGTATTTTTTATTTAGTGTTTCGGCGCGCACGCGCAAAGGCGACGATGGCGTTCGCGTCCCGGGTGTTCAACACGTCGCCCGGCTCGAGCCACCCTTTGCGCGCGATGCCGACGCCCAGGTGCATGTAGTCGAGCCCTTTCGTCGAATGGGCGTCCGGCCCGATTTCCACCGGCACGCCAAGCTCCTTCGCGCGGCGCAGATGCCGCCAGTCCAGGTCGAGCCGATGCGGATCGGCGTTGAGCTCGACCGCGATTCCCACCTCGCGCGCCTTCTCGAGCACCGCGTTGACGTCGAGGCCATACGGCTCGCGGTGCAGCAGCAGGCGTCCCGTCGGATGCGCCAGAATCGTCAATCGAGGATCGTCGAGGGCGCGCAATACGCGGTCGGTCATCGCACGCTGTTCCATCGAGAACCGCGAATGGATCGAGCCCACCACGAAATCAAACTCGTCGAGCAGCTCGTCGCCGTAGTCGAGCTGGCCGTCGGCGAGAATGTCGGCTTCGATCCCCTTGAGCACCCGGAACCCGTCGAGCGTCGCGTTCACCTCGTCGATCTCGCCGTGCTGCTGCCGAACCTTTTCGCGCGACAGACCGCCCGCGTAGAAGGCCGCTTGTGAGTGATCTGTAATGCCGAGGTAGCTCCATCCGCGATCCTTCGCCGCGCGCGCCATCTCCGCGATCGACGCCTTGCCGTCCGAGTAGTACGAGTGGCAGTGCAGCACACCGCGAATGTCGCCGTCGTCGAGCAGAGTCGGCAACGTACCGTTCTTCGCGGCGGCGACCTCGCCGGTTCCCTCGCGCAGCTCGGGCTCGATGTACCCCAGCCCGGCCGCGCGGTACACGGCGGTTTCGTCCGCGATCGTCATCTCGCGGCCGTGCGCGTCGACCAAACGCTCGCCGTCGATCGTGATGCCGCGCGCGTCGAGGGCCGACGTCACCTCGGCCACATGCTCGGCATTTCCCGTCGCGCGCCACAGTGCCACACCGAAATGCTCGGGCGTCACGCAATGCAATTCCAGCCGCGCTCCATCGACGAAATGCACCGACACGCGAGCCCCGTCGCCGTTCGACTCGCGCACGCCGGAGAGTCGTGCGAACGACTGCGCGACCGCGGCGGGATCGCGCGCGCATGCCGCGACGATGTCCGCGCTCGACGCCACCTCGACCTTGCGGCGAATCGCGCCCGCCAGCTCGGCGCGCGTCACGTCGGGGTGGCCGCGGACCGCGTCGAGAAGCTGGCGCGCCTCGACGACCGCGTGATGATACAGCCGCAGCGTCCCACGCTCGCGCGCGGTGGCGATGCCCTTGAGAATTTTCGCCGCCGTCTTGGGTCCAAACTTGGTGAGCTTCGCCAGGCGACCGTCGGTTGCCGCGGCCTCGAGCTCTTCGACCGTCTGAATCTGCAGCTCCTCGTACACACGGTGAATCTTCGCCGGCGTCATGCCCGGGACGTCGAGCATCTCGAGCAATCCCTCGGGCATGGACTCGCGCAATTGCTCGAGGTAGCGCGACTCGCCCGTCTCGACTAAATCGCGCACGACGGCAAGCGTCGCCGGCCCGAGACCGCGCACGCCGGCAAGCTCGCCGCTTTCATACAGCGGCGCGAGATCATCGGCGCCGAGCGTGAGGAGTCCCTTCGCGGCGCCGACGTAGGCGCGGCACTTGAAGGTGTTCTCGCCCTTCAACTCGAGATACGCGGCGATTTGCGAGAGGACGTGCGCGGCGGTACGAGAATCCATGTTCGAAGAGACTGGCGAGAGTCGCGCGAGAACAGTTCGCGCTACTCCTCGACGCCAGCGCTGTGCCGCAAGCGCGAAATACAGTCGTGCAGCTGCTTCTCCGTCAGATCCAGCTCCTGGCGCGCGCCGTCGGCGTCGAGCAAGCCGTCGCGCATGGAGATCGCGATCTGATTCATGTAGCGAATCTTCGCGAGCACGTCGTCGGTCACTCGACGCAGCTGGATGAACCGACGCTTCTCGGCCAGTGCGCGACGGTGGCGCTGTCCCAGCTCCTGCGGCGTGAAGCGCCGCGCGCGCTCCAGAACTTCCTCGCGCGAGCGGCCGGCGATGGCGGCGCGATCGGGCAAGCCGGCGTCATCCCATTCTTCTTCAGCGAACCAGAGACGTCCGACGAACTCGATTCCGTCGAACGCGATGCGCACCGAGACGGCGTATTTGTGCCCCTGGTGCTCGATCGTGGCGATGTACGGTTGTGCGCGGTCGGGTGACGCCATAGACAATCGCTAGCGGACGATGGGCGAGGCTGGCAAGCGCAGCCTCATCCAGCAACCGGTGAAATTCGCGTGGAATCGAGGAAATGACGGATCGGCGGAAAAAGCGCGTCCGGCCGCTCGACGTAAGGAACGTGGCCCGCTCCGTCGATCCGCACCAGTTCCGCCGCCTTCATCGTGCGTGCCGCGGCCTCGGACGATTCCACGGGAATGGGGTCCTGCCGCCCATGCAGAATCAACGTCGGCACCGTCACCGAATCCAGCTGCCCCGGCGCGAGCAGATCGAAGTCGCCGAGGCTGTCCCAGACGGATTGCTGCACGCGGCCGGTCACGCGAAAGGGCGTGAGGCCGTGCGCGGCCGAGGGGTCGGCGAAGTAGCCGGCCACGCTGAGCTCGAAGGCGCGTTGACGGTAGGCGTCGGGATCGCGTTCGCGCAGGCCGGATGCCGCCAGCTCCGCGCGCAGCCGCGCGACATCGGCGTCGGTGTTGCGTCGCGAGAATTCTCGCTCGAACGTGTCGCGAAGCACGCGATTCACCGGCGCCGGATCGATCAGCACGAGGCGCGTGGGGCGATGCGTCGTACGTCCCGCCGCGGCTTCGATGGCGTAGAGCATCGCGAGCAATCCGCCCCATGAGTATCCGATGATGTCGAGCGGCTCGAGCGCGAGCTCCTCGACGACGCGGTCGAGATCAGCGACGTGCGTGCGCCAGGTGATCGGCGCGCGATCGTCCGTCTTCGACTTGCCGCCGCCGCGCTGATCGTAGAAAACGAGCTCGCGCGTATCGGCGAGCTGAAGCAGTTGCGGCAGCAGATAGTCGTGGTGGGCGCCGGGGCCACCATGGAGAACGAGGACGCGCGCGGAGTTGGCCGGACCGTAGATGGCATAGTACAGAGGGACGTCGGTCGTTGACGTGAAGCCGGAGTCGCGTGGAGCAGGGATCATGAGACTGAAACCTATTACCACGGACGAACGTCGGACGGCCCCGGATCGGCAGAGAGACGGCGTTGCAGGGACACCAGTCATCCCGAGCGTGAGCGAGGGATCTTGCGTCCGCCGCGGAGGGCCGGTCACTCTGCAGAGGCGGAAGATTCCTCGCCGCGCTCGGAATGACACCGCGGAACTTCAAACGCCGTCTCCGTGCCTGTCCGCCGTTGTCCGACGTTCGTCCGTGGTAAAAAGAACGGGGGCGCCGAAGCGCCCCCGTCCGTAGTTCGAGTTCTCTAAACCCGCTTACTTACAAGCCGGCTCGCCTTCCGCGGCGGTCGGAACCGTCGGGTTCGACGTGTTGATGCCGATACCGCACGTCGTGCCGGCCAACTGCGTGTGCGACGTCGTGGCCGACCAGTACCCAGCGCCCGTCGTGATCGTCGGCGAGTTCACGCCGGTCGAGCTCTGGTACTAGAGCGCGCTGATCGTCGCCGTGTACTTCGACGAATCCGAGAAGAACGCCTCTTCGGCCGTCACGAGGTTACGCAGATCCGACTTCATGGCGGTGATGTACGCCTTCGACTTCGTGTTCGCGAACTTCGGGATCGCGATCGCGGCCAGAA
>DATNEW010000037.1 GCA_035606695.1 Gemmatimonadaceae bacterium | reverse complement strand
GTTGATCGCGCCGACTATTTCTCCGCGCGGCCCCTTCAGCGGCCGAATGTTCACGATCACAGTCACGCGCGTGCCGTCCGGTCGAAGGATGACGACTTCGCCGTTCGTAACCTCCGAGACTCTTCCGTCCACGACTTGGGCCATCGGACACTCGTCGTGTGGCATGAAAGTGCCGTCGGGACTAAACATTTTGTGGGATCCGCAAAAGCGTTCGTCGGTGTCGCCCAATTCGGGCGAACGGCCCCAGAGCTCCGCGGCGCAACGATTGAAGTCCTGAATGACGCCAGCCGTGTCGATGGAGTACACGGCCGCAGGGCTGAATTCGAACAGGAAGCGATAGCGATCTTCGCTGAGCGCTTCGTTCCTCGGCAGCGACGATGGGAAATTCGAAATCATAGCGAAGCCTCCATGCGGATTTCCGCGTTGGTGTAACGCGCAGCAAAGGAGGTTCGCGCGAGCCGGTGGGGTATGGCTCAGGTTCTGCTCAGGAGCCGCCGCCGTGTCCGTTCCAAGAAACGACACTACGACTCGGACAGCATACGCCTTCGAGCGAGCGCCTGCGAGTTGATCGACGCTTGGGGCGTTCGTCTGAGGTCGCAACTCATCGCGGATAGAGCAGCGTGAAGACGAACCGCAAACCCCACTCCGGCCCGGAATTCGGTGCCTCGAAGTAATAGCGTGCGCCGGCGGCCCAGCTCACGAGCTGATCGCCAACGCGCGTGACCTTGCTGTAAGTGAAGTTCGCGGGCACGGTCCATTGTGAGCTCTCCCAGTCGTAGCTCGACTCGAAGTTCACGGTGAGCGTGCGGCCGCCGCCAATCCCTTTTGCGAGAAACGGTTGGAGAAACGTCGAGCTGACGTCCGCGCGCGAAGCGTCGCCTGCGAACGACACCACGTGATTCACGAGCGCGCCATACGTCCAGCCCTCGGCCGTCTGTTTCAGCGCCACCGCCGTCGGCCCCGCGCCCCACTTCTGGCTGCCAAGCGCGTCGTCGCTCGCCGTCGGTAGAGAGAGCACGGGCCCGACGCCCCAAGTCCAGCCTCCGGCGGTCGATGCTCTGGGCGAGAAGAAGAGACTCTGGACCAGGTCGCCGATACCCGATTGGCTACCGCCAGACGGAACGGCGTCGTCTTGCGTGATGACGGGCAGGATCGTGCGCGAGATCATGTTCCAGTTCGCGTCGATCGAAACCGGAATCACCGGTTGCACGTTGAGCAGCGTGCGGTCGCCGTCTTCAGGGCCGATGTCGAAGTCGTGATTGAGCTGAAACGGAACACTGATCAGGCTCGAGACGGGATTCGAGAGCTGCTTCGCGAGCTCGTCCTCGCTTTGGCCGTGGCCGGCGCCGGGAAACAGCAGCGACGCCGCGAGCAAAGCGGCTGCTTGGCGCATAGTCACTAGTCCACGGGTCCTTTCGAGCATCGGGCACTCCACCGGCCGAGCCGGATCAGTTGCGAGGCAGTGTCGTGCCGTCTGGCTGGGTCCTCAAGCTTAGCCCGTGGCGCGATGATAGGCCCTCGGGTGCCGCGTCTCGTCCGAGCCGTCAGGATCTGAGTTGGTCGGGCCGCCAACCGTGGAGGCCGCGAATGCCGGCGTGCCGATTGTCGACACGGCTCTTTCCGGTGATGCTCCACAAAGCATCGCGTTAGGAGTTACCCTCGGTTTGTTACTCGGCAAGCCGCTTGGCGTGTTCGCGCTCGTCGCCGCTGCTCAGCATCCGGGTCTCTGCGCCGTGCCTGCGGATATTGGGAGAAGGGGACTTGGTCTGGTAGCCGTGCTCGCTGGAATCGGCTTCACGATGGCGATCTTCATCGCGAATCTCGCATTCGAGTCCCCGGCTGCCCTCGATACCGCGAAGCTAGCCGTACTCGTGGCGTCATCCGCGTCCGCCCTGAGCGCAGTCGTGCTCGGATGGATTTGGTTCGGCGATTCCGCTGGGACAGGTAAGGACTGACCTTGCGGAACTTCGGCGTCGAACGCTAATCAGCGGCCTGTTTAGCGCGAAATGCGAATCCTACGCACGCCTTTTGACCTCGACACGTTCTTTGTCGATCTGTCTCGCGCGCCACGAGCGGTGTTGATGCTCGACTACGACGGCACGCTCGCGCCGTTTCGCCGCGAGCCAGCCCGAGCCGCGCCGTACCCTGGCATTGTGCCAGCGCTAGACGAGCTCACGGCGAATGGTCGAACGCGCCTCGTAATCGTGAGCGGTCGATGGACACGCGACCTGCTGCCGTTGCTTGCGCTGCGCGAACGTCCTGAGATCTGGGGCGTTTATGGGTGGGAACGGCTCTTTCCCGACGGCAGCTACGTAATCGGGGCTTTGCCGGAGGCAGCACGCGCTGCCCTCGTAGTCGCGGACGGATGGGCGCAGGATTTGATGGCGCTCGGTGCGCGCGAGGAGCGGAAACCTGCGAGCATCGCGTTTCATTGGCGCGGTCGACGCGAGCAAGAGATCGGCTCGATTCGCGAAGCGCTCGTGCACCGATGGACGAAATTGGGTCGCCCCTCGGCGCTCGCTCTTCGCGATTTCGACGGCGGTATGGAATTGTGTGCGACCGGCCACGACAAAGGTGACGCGGTGCGCACGGTCGTGGCTGAAGCCGGCTCGGACGCCGTCATCGCGTTTCTCGGAGACGACTATGCGGACGAGGACGCGTTCCGCGCGGTTCCCGACACCGGCGCGGCCGTGCTCGTCTCGCACGCGCTACGACAGACGGCGGCCCACCTTTGGCTGCAACCGCCGGGTGAGCTGCTGATGTTTTTGCGACGGTGGCGCGCCGCACAGAGGGGATAGACCGGGCCGGGTTGCTGCCCAATCTCACCGTGGTAGAGTTGCCTTAGGGTGTCTCGCCGAGTTTTTCGGTGCGACAGGATTCAGGGTTGGTCGGGCCGCCAGCCGCGCGCCGGTGCGACCGTGAATCAACTCGCTACAACTCGTCGTCCTGGACGCATCGATTCCGAGATGCGTCCAAACCACCGCGCTGACGCTCGCTATCTCGATCAGGGCCTAGCTGAGCTACGACTCGATGCACCGCGGTCCAATGCGTTGCCCGTGAGCCGGTGCGATTAGTCCCGACGGGTCGCGCGCGTCGTACTAAGACACGCGCGACGCGCCGTCTTCGACGGCAAGGTGTGCTCTGGCCTGCCGCGAGCAAACCAATGCGGCGGAGCTGGAACTCGCGCGCGGCGGCCGCCGATGCGACTCCCGGCAAACGCGGCCCAAGGAGTGCTTGATCAGTGAATCCGCTCATCATCGTTTCCCACCGCGTCAACCATCCTCAGAGCTCGACCGCGCCAGGCGGCTTGGCGGTCGGCGTGCTTTCGGCGCTTCGCCAGTGCGGGGGGACGTGGGTGGGGTGGAGCGGCACCCTCGCCGATGAGCCTCGGAGCTCGCCGCGCGTGAGCGAGGAAAGAGGCATCCGATACGCCATGGTCGACCTGCCGCGAGCGGAGTTCGACGCGTACTACTCGGGATTCTGCAACGGGTCTCTTTGGCCGCTGTGTCACTACTTTCCCGGGCGTCTCCGCTATGACGTCAACGAGTACGCGGCATATCAGGCGATCAATCGCCGCATCGCATCCGTCGTCGCGCGGCTCGGAAGCACATCGAGCCCCATTTGGGTCCACGATTATCAAATGATCTCCGCGGCCCGCTACCTGCGCGCCGACGGAATGAAAGGACCGCTCGGCTTCTTCCTGCACATTCCATTTCCACACATCGAGGTTCTCCGCGTTCTGCCGGTATACACCGAGCTCGTTCGCGATCTCTGCCAATACGATCTCGTCGGTTTTCAGACAGAGCAGGATCTGCTGGCGTTTCGGTCTGCGGTCAGCGACGTTTTCGGCGAGCAAGCGAACAGCGCAACGCACGTCGTCGCCAACGGGCGCAACGTCGGTGTCGGCGTGTTTCCGATCGGCGTCGATGTCGACGGCATCGCCGCACGCGCGGCAGTCGCGCAGGGAGACGATCAGGTGCAGCGTCTCGTCGCAGGCCTGCTCGGTCGCAAGCTGCTGCTCGGTGTCGATCGTCTCGATTACAGCAAGGGACTCGTCGAGCGTTTCGCGGCCTATCGGCGTTTGCTCGAGTCGAGTCCCGAATATCTCGGTCAGATCACGTATATCCAAGTCGCGCCTCTGAGCAGGATGAACGTAGCCGCGTACGTCGAGATCCGCGATGCGCTCGAGAAGGCGGCGGGTCACACGAACGGGCAATATGCGGATACCGACTGGACTCCGATTCGATATCTGAACAGGGATTTTCCGCACGACGTACTGCTCGGCTTCCTGCGGCGCGCCAACGTCTGTGCAGTCACGCCGGTCCGCGACGGCATGAATCTGGTCGCTAAGGAGTTCGTCGCGGCGCAGGATCCGGAAAATCCCGGCGCACTGGTGCTGTCGAACATGGCGGGAGCGGCGCGCGAGCTCACCGACGCGCTACTCGTGAGTCCGTATGACGAGCACGCCGTGGCTGCAGCGCTGCGCGAGGCGCTCGAGCTGCCCCTTGCGGAGCGCCGCGCACGGCACGCGAAGATGCTGGAGGCCCTCCATCGCAACACGATCCGGCATTGGCACGAATCCTTCATAGCTTCGTTGCGTGGCCAATGCGGCTGAGAGTCGAACGCGATCAACGTCTGTCTGCGAGCCGGCAGTCCAGATCCCTGTATCCGGATGACGCGCGTGCACGCGCAGACATCATGCGGTGGCTTTGCTGGGAGCTCGCGCTTCCTGCCGGTCCTCGAGCGCCATTTGCGGGACAGACGCTACATGGTCGGCGACGCCCTCACGCTCGCCGACTAGTGATCCGAAGCGCGTCGTCGATAGCTAACCGAGGAATCGATGGTCGGGGTGAGGCGATTTGCGTTCCTACGCCGTTGCAGATCGTCGTCGCCAACCTCACGGATCAGACACAGCCCCTGCGCCCTCACCCAGCGGGACGCACTAGCAGCGCAGTACCGGTCGGCTCACCGCTCTTGTAGTGTCAGCCGACGGGGATAGCGAGGGGAGCGTCCGATGAGACTGTCGTTGCGAGCGTGGATGGGCAGCGCGTTGCTTGCGTGCGGGCCGGTGTACGCCGATGGCGTGACGATCACGTTGACCGGCCAGTCGATGATTCGCTCGGACCTTCGCGCGACGGCGCCAGACGCCGTCCCGAGAATCCGGCCGCTGCTGCGCGGCGACGTCGTTTTCACGAACTTGGAGGGAGCGATCGCCGAGCCAGGACAATCGGTGACGGGCGGTGGGCGGGGATTTCTCGCGCCGGCGGAAGCGCTGGACGCGCTCGGCACGCTCGGTTTCAACCTGCTCGCGTTGTCGAACAACCACGCCTTCGATCTCAACGAGGTGGGCATCGACAACACTCTGCGAGAAGTCGAGCGTCGCGGCATCGCGCACGCCGGCGTGGGCGCCACGCTCGAGCAGGCCGCGTCGCCGGCCTACCTCCGTGTCGGAGACATGACCGTCGCACTCGTCGCGAGTGCCTCGGGGCTCATTGCCGAGGGCGGTGCGGCGCGCGCGGACGGCCGCGGAGTGAACGAGTTGCGCGTGATGGCCGGAGATGTCGTCAACGAGGCGAACGCGGACCTGCCCGGTGCGCCGGCCAACGTTCCGAATCGCGAGGACGCTGCGCGCATTCTCAATGCCATCCGCGAGGCGAGGGCGCGTGCAGATCTCGTCGTCGTGTATCAGCACAACCACGTGTTCGGGAACAAGTCGTTCAGCACGATTTTTTCCGAGGGCATGGCCGAACGGCTCGCGCCGAACAAATGGCTCACGGATTGGACACACGCGGAGGTGGAAGCCGGCGCCGACGTCGTAGTCATGCACGGTGCGCCGCTGTTGCACGGCGTCGAGATCTTTCGCGGCAAGCCGATCTTCTACTGCCTCGGCAATTTCATCTACAACGTGCCCCCGGCTATCACGTACATCTCGGAACCGATGAGCTGGGAAAGCGTGGTCGCGTATCTCGAGTTCGAGGAGAAGACGCTCCGCTCGATCATGCTGCGGCCGATCGCACTCAACTACGTCGGCAACGGCCAGCCGGACGTTCACAGCCAATACACGAGCAACGAGTTCTTGCACACACGCGGCCTGCCGTCGGCAGCAGAAGGCCCGCAGGCGCGGTACATCCTCGAGCGCGTCGCGGAATATTCGAGGCCGTTTGGAACGCGGCTCGTGATCGGCGACGGCAGCGCGAGCATCGAGCTCGGCAACGAGCACGTAAACGTTGGGAGGCAGGATAATGGACCATAGTCGTTCCGCTCGCTTTCGCGAGTTGCTCGAGAAGCCGCCGTTCGTGTGTCTTGGTGCGCACGATGCGGTGACAGCGAAGCTCGCCGAGCAGGCCGGGGCGCCCGCAATCTACGTGAGCGGCTTCGTTGCCAGCGCAATCGTCGCTGGGCAGCCCGACTTCGGCGTGCTCACGCAGACGGAGATGTTCGAGCACATCCGCCGCATTTGCCGTGTCACGACGGTGCCTGTTTTCGCCGATGCGGACACAGGCTACGGCGGCCCGCTCGATGCGCAGCGCACGATTCAGCTGTGGGAGGAGGCCGGCGCCTCCGTGCTGCACTTGGAAGATCAAGCCATGCCGAAGAAGTGTGGGCACTTTGCCGGCAAGGAGCTGATTCCGGCGGAAGAGATGCAGCAGAAGCTGCGCGCAATGCTGGAAGCTCGTCGCGATCCCGATTTCTTCGTCGAGGCGCGCACCGATGCGATGGGTGTCACCGATCTCGATGACGCGATCAGGCGTTTGACGTCGTACGCAGCCGTTGGCGCCGACGGGCTCTACGTCGACGCGCCCCGCAACGTCGATCAGCTGAAGGAGATCGCGCGGCGGCTCAAGCCGCTTGGCAAGCCTTTGCTTTTCAATATGGTCCGCTCCGGCAAGAGCCCATACCTATCGCTCAAAGAGGTGTACGAGCTCGGGTTTGACTACGCGCTGTGCCCCGTCGAGCCCATGCTGGCGATGCACAAAGCCGTCAAGGAGATGATGGAAACGTTCATGAGCGCGGGTTGCACGACGAATGCAATCGCGGACCGGCTCACGCCGTTCGAGGAGTTCAATGACTTCATCGGATTGCGCCACGTCGCGGCGCGTGCCAAGCGCTTTGGCGCGTGAGCTCATGTCGTCGATCGTCGTCACGCGCCAAGGTCGAGTCGCCGTCCTGACGTTGAACCGGCCGGACCACGGCAATCGCTTGACTACCGCTCTCGCCGCCGAGCTGGCGGCAGCGCTTCGCGCGGCACGCGACGACGCCACGATCGGCGCATGCGTGCTCACTGGCGCCGGCGATGTTTTCTGCCTAGGCGGTGACTACCGCGGCGCCGGCCCAACCGACGAAGGCCGCGCCGCGTATGCCGACGCGTTGCTCGACATGGACGAGGCGATGTCGCAGCTCGGCAAGCCGCTCGTCGCCGGCGTGAACGGTGACGCGCACGCGGGTGGTTTCGCCGTGATGGTTGCATGCGATCTCGCGGTCGCGGCGGACGACGCAACGTTCGGCCTACCGGAAGCTGCGAACGGCCTGTTCCCGTTCATAGCACTCGCGACGGTGCGCGATGGGCTGCCAAAAAAGTTGTTGTTCGAGATCATCTACCGCGCCCGCTTCATGACTGCCGCGGAGGCATCGTCGTTGCATCTGATCAACGAGGCGGTCGCGCAGTCGGAAGTGCTGTCGCGGGCCGTGGCGCTCGCGGAGGAAGCGTGTGGCCACAACCCCGAGATCGTGGCGCTCGGCCGGGATCTCTACTACGAAACACGCGCGGCGCGTCCGAAGGAGGCAATGGCGGCAGCGCGGCAAGCGTTATTAGCTGCGCTCGCCGCCGCGGACCGTTCGCGGCGTTAGCCGTGGTCAGACAAACGGAGCGGTCGGTCCGGATTTCGTCGCGGTTCGATGCCGATCACTCGCGGGTGAGACCTTCGGCCAATTACTCCGAGCGCGCGTTTGCTGGCTTCCTGCGTAAAGCGCGGTCGGTTGGCCGCGCCTCAAATCAAGACGAGGAGCGTTTTATGCACATCTGGAGGACGGCCATTGCAGTGTTAGCGTACGCCTTCGCGGTTTGTTCCTTGGCGCAGACTGGCCCGTTGTTGGAAGAGGCGAGAATCTCGATCAACAGCGGCGCGGACGCGGACGGCTCGTTGATCGTGCGAGTCACGCCATCGGGCGGCGTTCCCAAAGAGGCGACGGTCGCGCTCAAGAGAGGCATGGGCGAGAACGCCATCGCGGAGGCGATTGCGACGGCCCTGCGGCCGGTGCTCGCCCCGACGTACGAGTCCGACAAGGACGGCGGCGAGCACGTGAAGATTCGCAAGACGGATCGCTCCGCGCCGAACTTCTCCGTCGCGGTGATGTTCAACGTGCCCGGGTTCTCGGTGATCATCGACAGGTAGCGCGGTCGCGGCGTGGCATAACGCGCTTCGAGAGAGCGAGACGCTCGCGCTGCGCGATCGTCTGTTCGAGATCGTCGGCGGTTGGCTCGCGTCCCTCGACAGGGCGCAGCGTTTTCAGCAACTATGGCCGGAGCGTTTCGCAGTCACTGGGGCCGACAGGGATCGTCGCGCAGCTGGAGATCTTTGGCATGCGCGCAACTCGGCTCTCTGTATTCGTCGCAATCGCCACTATCGTGACTCAGGTCTCCGCGCAGGAGCGCCGCGATGAGCAGGCAGAGGCGTCTGGTGCGGCGGTCTATGCGAGGTATTGCGCGGCGTGCCACGATCCGGCCGGCGAGCGCATCCCGACGCGCGCTGCGCTGGCCGAGATGTCGCCGGCGCGCATTCTGCGTACGCTCGACTTCGGCTTGATGATGAGCATCGCGTACCCGATGAAACGCGACGAGCGCGAAGCCGTCGCGGCGTTTCTCGGCAAGGGCCGCGATGACGCCGCGCTGCCGGCGAGCGCGTTCTGCGCGCCCGACGTCAGGATCATGTCCGGGGGCTCGCAAGCGAGCTGGACTGGTTGGGGGCCTTCCCAAGACAACGCCCGTTTTCAACCTCCCGAACGAGCGAATCTGCGCGCGGCCGACATCGCGAAGCTCGAGCTCAAATGGGCGTATGGCTTTGCGGGCGACGTGATCGCGTTCGCCGCGCCGACCGTGCTCAACGGCACATTGTTCGTCGGTAGCGCCGGCGGTGCGGTGCAGGCGCTCGACGCCAAGACCGGCTGCCTGCACTGGGTCTTTCGAGCGAACGGTCCTGTGCGCGCGGCGATGACGGTCGCGACGCAAGACTGGCAGCGTACGCTGGTGTTCAGCGACCAGAACGGTGGCGTCTACGCCGTCGATGCCGCAAATGGCGCGCCGCGCTGGCAAACGCGCGTCGAAGAGCACGAGGCGGCGCGGCTCACGGGCTCGTTCGCCGTGCACGACGGCGTCGCGTTCGTCCCCGCCGCGTCGTGGGAAGAGACGCGCGCGACCGACCCCGCGTATCCATGTTGCACGTTCCGCGGCAGCGTCACGGCCGTGCGAGTGACCGACGGGTCCGTCTTCTGGAAGACCTATCTCGTCGACGTGCCGATACGAACGGGGCGGACCGCGACAGGCACGCCGACGTTCGGCACGTCGGGCGCGGGCATCTGGTCGACGCCGACGGTCGACGAGCGGCGCGGCCTGCTCTACGTCACCACGGGCGACAACTATTCGCACCCGGCGACGGCGACCAGCGATGCCGTCGTCGCGCTCGAGCTCGCAACAGGCCGCATCGTGTGGTCGCAGCAAACGACGCCGAACGACGTATACAACTCGTCGTGTGGAAGCCGCGGCTCGAACTGCCCCGAGCACGCGGGGCCGGATCACGACTTCGGCTCTTCGGCGATCTTAGTGCGCGCACCAAACGGCGCCGACATCCTCGTGGCGGGACAAAAATCCGGCGTCGTCTATGCGCTGGACCCCGCGAACCGCGGCGAGGTGCTATGGGAGACTCGCGTCGGCAACGGCGGAACCAACGGAGGAGTGCAGTGGGGACCGGCGAGCGACGGCCGCAAGGTTTACGCCGCCGTTTCCGACGTCGTGCGTTTGCGGAGCGTGAGCGGCGCGTTACCGATCGGTTCCGCGCCACTCGATCCGAATGAAGGCGGGGGTCTCACAGCGCTCGACGTCGTCACGGGTAGCCGCGTCTGGTTCGCGCCGGGCGCGCCGTGCGTTCCGCCGCGCTTGGGTTGCAGTCCGGCGCAACCCGCCGCCGTGACGGCGACTGCCGACGCCGTGTTCTCGGGGTCGATCGACGGCCATCTGCGCGCTTTCGCGACTGCCGACGGCAAAGTCCTGTGGGATTTCGACACCGTGCGCGACTACACAACCGTCAACGGT